>JAFSJF010000130.1 GCA_017439405.1 Bacteroidales bacterium | reverse complement strand
TCGTGGAGGTCGCTCAAGTAAGTTCACTTTCCTTGCCCATGTTTCAATCAGAGACTCTTGCGCCTTTCCGAGTTCGCATTCTTCTTTGAACGTGAGTTCTTGCGAAACTCCTCTATCTGCCGCAGTTTCTGCTCTCGAGTGTAGGGATGCAATGACATGCGTAGAACTTCCCTTTGAGCAGCCATACTGTTCTGCCGATGAAAATCGCTTATATACAAGCCGTTGTGTGATGAATTGTTCTGCATACGACTCCAGTTTTGAAAGACCGTTGGCAGTGAAGCCCTCGTCGATAATCGAATGGATGCTATGCCAAAAGTCTTGGTTGTTCATTTTTGATACGGTTGAATCATTTTCCAATGATGCGCAAAAATACAACTTTTTTCAAAATGCCGCCATAGGTTCGTTCACTCCCTGAACGAATTCGGTGAAGCCCCTTGATTCAATGGTGCAAAGTCATAAATAATCCGCAACCAGAGCCTTGCGCTCGAGTTGCGGATTGTCCTTTCACAGCACGAAATGTCGCGCAAACTTCTCTTCGTCCGTGATGACCAAATAGGGCGTGCCGTCGTCCTTGTGTCGCACTTCGCAGCCTGTAGGCATCGGGTCGCCTTCGAGGGTCATCGTCTCGGCATTGAGGATGTATCGCTCAAAATCGGCTTGGAGCAGCTGATTGTCAACGAATCGGCTGGCGATGTCGAGGAACAAATCCGATGTCAGCGTGTACATCGAGGGCTTCACGGCCATCATCAAGTCCTTGAAAGCGTGTTCCGTTCCTGTCTGGGCTTCAATCATGCCCATCAACCGCAAGGCATAAACCGAACCGCGCCAATAGGGTATCCAACTGTAGTCGCCCAATTCCCAAAAATGCTCCTCAATCTCCGCATTGGGCAGATTCCGAATCTCGCTATGTTGGAGCTTGTCCAAATAATCGTTGAAGAAGTCGACAAAATTCTGCGTTCCCTTCAGCCCAGAAGCTGTGACGAGATAGATGGATTGGAAATCGTTGAAGCCCTCGCCAAACCATTGGAAATCGCCACCGAAGCCAATCCAGTTATGCCCTATTTCGTGGGCAAAGGTCTGTTCCCGCTCATGGTTCAGGATGGTGTCGGCTTGGGCACTATAGCGGGCACAGAAACCGCCATCCATACCCAATCCTGTGACCTCAAAGGGAATCTTGGCAAAGGGATAGACGATGAGCGTATAAGGCTGTTCGGGAGTCTGTTCCCAGAAGCGCAAGGCCGAGGCATAAAAGAGCCGCAAGAATTCCCTCAACGAGGCATCGTTGTATTCGGCTGACTGTCGCGGAGCGGTCACCACATAGTTGGTCACCCCCGAATAATTGACCGTATCGATGTGCAGTCCTCGGTCGCCCACGATGACCGTGTTGACAAAATCAGCAGTTTCGCCTTCGTAATCCTCCAAGCCCTTGCCTGCATTGTAGAGGCAGAACACTGGAAAATCGGGCTTGTTACCCCAGCGCACCTGCATTGGATAGGAAATCTCGCCTTGAGTGTCGGGCAGGAAGAAGAAATGCACGCCCAACCCATAGAGCATGTCGCTCGTCATGTTGGGACGGAACACTTCCGAAGGGCAGTTGATACCCGTGTCGGGCAGCGACTGCTCGATGCGATAGGTCAGCGATATGGGCTGTTTTTTGAAGTCGAAAAGCTGAATCTTGAAATGGGCACTGTCTGGAAGTACGGTACAGCCGTCGGCCTGCAAATTCTTCACACAGGTGAAGATGTCATTCTGGCCGCCCCACGAGTCGTCACAATAATACAATGTCATCGTGTC
>JAFSJF010000129.1 GCA_017439405.1 Bacteroidales bacterium | reverse complement strand
GGTCCTTCGCTGAACATCCTCATCAAGCTGATGAGCATGGTGAGCATCGTGATGGCCGGCCTGACGGTCACTTGCCATTTGCTGTAAGAAATTTCAGCCATTCAAACCAAAAATCCCCCGAGAAGAATTTCTTGGGGGATTTTTTTCAATGGTTCCTCAGTTCATAAAATCACCACCTTCCCGAGCTGCCTCCGCCGCCTGAGCGTCCGCCACCGAAAGAGCCTTTTGAAGATGATGATGAAATAGTATGTGTTGGGTAAGATCTCCGTTCAACTTCACTCTCAGGCTCTTCGAGCTGGGGAATCTCGAATGTCTTCAAAGTCCGATATCCGCAATACTGGCATGAATAGTGCTTTTTGCCCAATCCGCTACTTGAATATGTGGGCTGAATGGCGATCTCTTTTTCAGTCATTTTCACTGTGATGCCTTGACATATCGGGCACTCTTCATATTGGGTGAAAGGAATCTCTTTCTCCACGGTGACATGGCCGTTCTCGCAGATGTAGGGCTTGTAAACGACCGACTTCAGCGAGCGTTCCTTCTGTTGAAGATCATCGTACTCAAACTGGTCGAAATGCTGACACGGGGACTTGCACACCTCGCATTGGCACGGTCCAAGGTTTTGCATTTGTTTCTTGAAAGCCCTTTCGAAAACCCAGCCAATCCAAAAGGCAAAAATCCGGGTACGTCTGGTCGCGCGGTCTTTATAGGCCTCGTTATATACGACGTTGGGCATCCGAGAGAGGGCGGCAAGTTTTTTGGCTTTTCGCAGCATCAGTAGATTCTGGACTACGCAAAGCAAGGTCAGATATAGCGCCACGGTGATTAGCAACACAACGGCACCTGCTGTGTGTTTGAGTAAAAAGCTCACAATGGCGAGCAGGATGATATATGACGTTCCGTAAAACAAGGCACGAAGCAGTCCAATTCCTTCCCAAGGTTCAACCCACCAAATCTTGGGAGCTTGCTCGACATACCTTACCCCATTGCGGGTGTAGGTTTTGGTTTCCAAATCAGGCTGCACAAAAGGCCTGTCCATGAAATATTTGACAAAGGCAATCACCAAAAGAGCCAGGCCGCCAATGACGGTCACAGCGATTAATGTCTCTTCGTTTATCATATCGTAATCGTTTTAAGTATCTGTTCAGAATTAAACTGCATGTCAAGGATTCGAATATGCCACCGTCAAAGCGTATCGCTTCTCCTCATTAATATGGCTCTCCAGACGATAGCCTTCGCCGTCCAAGACACCGTGCAAGTCGTTCACGATGCCGGTGCCGCGCAGCTTCAGCACGGCTTCCTTTTGGGTCCATAGTTGGGTGAAAGCGGCGGTAGGGTTGGGTGCGGCTTGTATGGCTTCGATTTCCTCGTCGTTCATCGTGCGGCATATGAGAGCTTCGTTTTCGCGGTGGAAGCTCTCGATGTCGATGCCAATAGGGGAGAAGTCGACCGCCACGGCGATGCCGTTCTTGCAATGGCTGAGGTTGAAATGCACTTCGGGATGCCTTGTCAAACAAGGTTTTCCGTGTTCGTTCTTTTTCATTGTCAAATCGTTGATTCCCAAAGGATTCAAGAGTTTTTTGAGCATCAGCCACGACTTCAGGCACGCGAACTGCCCAAACAAATGCTTGTAGCGCAAGGCCTCCTCGCGGCGTTGCTCGTCCACCAAGGGCAGCATCCGTTGCACCTCGGCATCCGTCATTTGGCTCATGTCGTCGAAAATGGAAATCATGCGGGTGGATTATGCCGCAAAAATAGTCTTTTTTCGGGAAATGGTATTTGTTGAAAATGGTTAGGGATAAACGATGGAAGGAAACAAAGGCTTTTCTGACGACAGAAAGATAGGAAGTCGGTTTCAAGATTCCGCAAAAAGGTTCAATTGTCCTCGGCATTCTTCGGGAATCGACTCCACATCTCATAGTGGCTACCCATTTGATTCACAAATGTTTGCCACATCCTTTCCGGACCGACGCTGAAAAACTGCTTCGCGCTGATGTCGCTGACGAGCCATGAGTTCCTGACCAATTCAGAGACCAATTGCCCAGAATCCCAGCCAGCATACCCCAAATAGAACCTTATGTTGTTTTCGTTGGCTATCCCAGTGGAAATCAGCGTTTTTAGGGTATTGGAATCTCCGCCCCAGTACAGCCCTTCCAGAATTGGGTCGGAGTCGGGAATCAGCGGTCCCAAGGTGTGGATGAAGAACAATTGGTTGTCGGCGACCGGGCCACCGAGATAAACGGCCGACTCGAAATCGGGAAAACCGTCAACGATTTGGCTCACGCTGGCATTCAGCTTCTTGTTGATGATGACGCCAAAACTCCCTTCAACTTCATCATGGTCAATGAGTAGAACAACGGACCGTCCGAAGTGGAAATCGTTCATCAACGGTTCGGAAATCAGGATATTACCCTGTTTCGGCTCCAATGAATTGCTGCGTATTTTGAAACGTTCTCCTAAATCCATAGCGCAAAATTAGACTTTTTGGACGATATTCGCACCATAATTCGTAATTTTGTGCCACAAAACCGCAAATCAGTGAAACGCACCGACAACCAAAGCCAATTTGACGCCTTGCGCAAGGAGTTTTCCGTGTTCACTTTCGAGAAACAGACTGTGAAGCGTGAGGATGGACGGCTATCTATAGTTTTTGAGTTTAACCTCGACGACCGTTATCTTTTCCACCCGACGATTGAAATTCCCGCACGACCTTTTTTAGAGTGGGACTCGATTCCGACCGAGATGTTGGAGGCTATGGCTTTCCAAATCGGCATGACGGAGCTGGTAAGCTATTGGAAAATCGCCTGCCCGAAAAGGGTGGAGATAAAGGCGTTTTCGTTGACTGAATCGCAGAAACGATTCTGGAAGAAGCTGTATTACAACGGGTTGGGCGAGTTTCTCTATTTGAATGGCATATCGGTTTCGGAAGAAGACCTGATGATGGTTGATTCCGTTGGAAACCAACCCTTTGCAAAAGTTAGCTTGCCGCTTGCTGAACGTACTTTGATTCCTGTGGGTGGTGGCAAGGATTCCGTCGTCACGTTAGAGTGTTTGCGTAACGAAATGCCTGTCATCCCGTTGATTGTCAATCCGCGTGGTGCAACGTTAAACTGCGTCAAAACGGCAAACTTTGGTGAAAACGAGTTTGTCGTCATCAACCGAACTCTCGACCCTACTATGCTGAAACTCAATGCGGAAGGCTATCTGAACGGTCACACACCTTTTTCTGCGTTGTTGGCTTTCATCAGCGTTTTGGTGGCCTTCGGAAGCCGTTCGAAGTACATCGCCCTTTCGAACGAAAATAGTGCCAATGAAGCCACCGTGCCTGGTACGAACATCAACCACCAATACAGCAAATCCATTGGGTTTGAACGGGATTTTAGGGACTATGTTGAAGAGAACTTAAATGGTAAAGTGCAGTATTTCAGTTTTTTGCGACCGTTGAGCGAGCTGCAGATAGCTTACCTGTTCGCACAATTTGAGGCCTACCATCACGTGTTCCGCAGCTGCAACGTGGGCAGCAAGACCGACTCCTGGTGCGGACGTTGCCCGAAATGCTTGTTCACATGGCTTGTCTTGTCGCCGTTTCTCCCGAAGGAAAAGTTGGTCGCTATCTTTGGTAAGGACTTGATGGCCGACGAAAGCCTCCGTCCTGTTTTCGAGGAACTGGACGGAACGGCCTCAGTGAAGCCTTTCGAGTGCGTCGGGACGGTGGAGGAGGTGCGGGCATGTATGGAGGCTGCCAATGGGCATCGTGAAGCAGTGGAAAACATCCTCCATCGCTTCAACGACGAGCATTTCCTTCCCGGAGAGTTTGGACGAATCCTAAAAAGACGCCTCCATGTTTGACTTGATGCTGGATCGGTTACGCGGCAAACGCATTCTCATTCTCGGCTTTGGTCGCGAAGGAAGGTCGTCTTTGCGGTTCGTGCAAAAATACCTTCCAGAGGCTGTGGTTGGCGTTGCCGACAAAAACGAGATGGATGGCGTGAAACATTTTGGAAATCAGTATCTTGAATCGATATACGATTACGAAATCGTCATCAAGACGCCAGGGATTTCCCTGAGGGATTTCGACACGAAAGGGGTTGAAATCACTTCGCAGACAGACTTGTTTCTCAGCCAGTTCCATAACCAAACCATTGGCGTGAGTGGCACGAAAGGCAAAAGCACGACCACAAGCCTGATTCACCACTTGTTGAAATCCTCGGGCCGCGATGCAATCCTGACAGGCAACATTGGCATTCCTTGCTTCGATGTGATGGAAAGCATTCAACCAGGAAGTGTTGTCGTTTATGAGCTTTCGGCACACCAGTTGGAGATTGTTCACCAAAGTCCGCATGTGGGCGTTTTGCTCAACATTTTTGAGGAGCATCTCGACCATTTCGGCACGATGGAGCGTTATAAGTCGGCGAAACTCAACCTTTTGCGGTTTATGACCGAGGCCGACATTGCCGTCATTCATGTGAGCTTGGTCGATGATGCACTTCGTATCGTTTCGAGCGGAGCGAAGCGTTTCGTCAGGGTTTTCCCAGAAAGCGATTTCACCAACGAGATCGACCGCACTGCCTTGCCACTGAAAGGCGGGCATAATTATCTGGATGTCGAGGCCGCACTGCTGGCTTGCGATGCCCATGGTGTGGATTGCCGCGAGTTGATACCTTATTTATATACCTTCAAGCCTTTGGAGCACCGGCTGGAGACTGTGGGTACTTTTGGCGGAGTGACTTTTGTCAACGACAGCATCTCCACCATCCCGCAGGCGGCCATTTCTGCCTGTGAGGCCTTGGGACGGGTTGACTTCCTTTTGCTTGGTGGCTTCGACCGTGGCATTGACTATCAGCCATTGGCAACCTATTTGTGGACGCATCCGGTGTCGCACCTGCTCTTCACGGGCAAGGCTGGGGAGAGGATGATGGAACTGATTGAAGGCAACGTTTCGACAGGCTCACGGGCTGTGAAAACCGAGGCCCCCAATCCCCTGTTTCCAATGCCTTCAGAAGGAATCCCAGGATCGACATCATTCCATTATTCTTCGATGGAACAAGCCTTTGCCTACATCGCGGCTCATGCAAGACCGGGCGATGTCTGCCTGCTTTCGCCCGCTGCCTCAAGCTACGACCAATACAAGAACTTCGAGGAACGAGGACGGAAGTTTAAGCATTTGGCGCAAGGTTTTGTAATTCAGTGAAACAATAAAGCCGTTTGGAAAACCAAACGGCTTTTGATTAGCCAGATAAGGACTGCCTTCGTTTACCATTCAACGGGCATACGTTGCAAAGGCATGGTCATGCAGCGTGCGCCGCCACCGCCGCGCGAAAGTTCATTGCCCTCAAAGGCAATGATGCATTTCCTTGTCGAGTTGAGGTCGTACTTGTTGTTGACCACGTCGGCCGCAGTGACGATGTTGAATCCCACGTCGTTCAAGGCCTGCAAGGTGTGCTGGTTGCGGCCGTAGCCGATGAACTTGCCTGGTTCGAGGCAGAAGAAATTGCAGCCGCTGTGCCACTGCTCTCTGGGACCGAAATTGTCGTCGCCGTCTCCGCAGAAAACGGGCTCTACATTGACTCCTAAGCTGTTGAGACCGTTGATGAGGTTGGGGACTTCCTTGCCGACGGCTTTCTGTCCGTCGATGGTGATGTGGAAAGTCTTGAAGTTGTTGCTCATGATGACGGGCTTGTAGGCCATGCATTTGTCAACATCGAGCATGGTGAAGACCATGTCCAAGTGGATGAATGACTCGGGCTTTGGAGGCAACTCTTGGAAAATCAAGTGCTTGACGCCAGGGCGGGTCTTCAGGTGTTCCACCAAGGCCTCCACGCCGTGCATGTTGGTGCGCGAGCCTAAGCCGCAAATGATGATGTCATCGCGGACAATTTGCACGTCGCCGCCTTCCACCGTGCCGATGCCGTGGATGTCGTATTTCAGCACAGGATTGATGACCTTAGTCTCAAACATCGGATGCAGGTTGTAAATCGCTTCCAGAATCATGCCTTCCCTTGCCCTGACTTGCGAGGCCATGCTGCTGATCATCACATTGTCGAACATGGTGAACGAGGCGTCACGCATGAAAAACAGGTTGGGCAAAGGCAGGAGAGCGTATTTCTCGTTGTTGATGTAGGTGACATCCTTCAGGTGTACACCTTCTATCAACTGATATGACAATTCATTGGCACTCAGCGATTTCAGATAGTTGGAAAGGAAGGCTTTGTTTTCGGCCTTGCAGATGCGGTCCACCAAGGCGAACTTGATGCTCTCGTTTTGCAGAATATCCGCCAAAAGGTCTTTCACCTCATGGACGGTGGTGGCCTTTTGAAGCACGCGCTTGAAATAACCGTATTCTTTTTGTGCGACTTGCAGGTTCAGGATGTCGCTGAAAAGATAAACATGGGCGTCTTCGGGGGTCATGTTCTCCACTTCATTGCCCGGCGTGTGGACAAGAACGTGCTGGAGTTTCCCAATTTCTGAGTTTACGTTGACTGTGATTGGATTGGAATCCATAAATATCGTATTAATGAAACAAACAGAGCCGAAATGGTTTTTGGCTCCAAAATAAGCGGTGCAAAAATAATAAAAATTCCCTGATTTTAGCCGAAAATTTGGAAAAACTTTTTGCCGGCAGGTTTAGTCGGAGAGCGAAACGTCGGCATCGAGATTGTAAGCCCTGAATTGCAACTTGTTGGGCTGTCGGATGTTGAGAAGCATTTCTTCACAGTCGTTCCCGCCCCACTTTCCGACTAGGGTTGGGGCTGCGGTCAGTGTTTCCAGTTCTTTCAGATACTCGCTGCGTGGAACGGAAAAGGCTCCGAGGCTTTTCAAATGGTTTGTTTCTTGCTGGCAATCAATGAGTTTGAAGTCGTGTTCCGACAGGAATCGGTGAAGGTGGTAAAATGCCACCTTAGAGGCATCGGTCGCGGTGTGGAACATCGACTCGCCGAAAAACGCCTTCCCGATGGCGATTCCGTATAGTCCTCCGACCAGCTCGTTGTCTTCGTAAGTCTCAAACGAATGCGCCAGCCCAAGTTCGTTGAGATGGCAGTAGGCCTCCACCATCTCGTCCTGTATCCAAGTGCCGTCTTGGTCTTTGCGTGGCGTTTGGGCGCAATGCAGCATCACCTCCTGGAAATGGGTGTCGATGCGCACCTCAAACCTTCCCTGTTTCAGCCTGTGCCTAAGCGACTTGCTGACGCGCATCTCGCCCGGGCGAATGATAAGTCGCGGGTCGAGCGACCACCAAAGTAGCGGCTCGTCGTCGCTGTACCAAGGGAATATGCCGTTGGCATAGGCCACGACGAGGCGCTGGGGCGAGAGGTCGCCGCCAAAGGCCAAAAGCCCGTCCTCGTTGGCGCGGTCGGCTGGCGGGAAGAAGCAGTCGTCGTCGTTGAGTTGGTATAAAATGTTCATTCCGGTTATTTGAAGCGCAAAAATACGTATTTTTGCGCTTCAAATAACGATGCCGAGATATTTCATCCACATGGCCTATGACGGCAGCCGCTATCACGGTTACCAAATCCAGCCGCACTCCGCGAGTGTGCAGCAGACGTTGGAGCAGTGCCTGAGCCTCAAACTTGGGCAAACCGTCTCCGTCACGGGCTGCGGACGCACCGACACAGGTGTCCATGCTCGGAACTATTATGCCCATTTCGACATCGAAAACGTGATTGAAGATACGGTATCGCTTGTGCATCAGATGAATGCATTTCTGCCAACGGACATCGCCGTCTATCGCATCTGGAAGGTCGCGCCCGAACAGCACGCACGTTTCAGTGCCGTTTCGCGCACTTATCATTATTACATCACGCGCACGAAGAACCCTTTCCATACGCAAGACGCTTATTTCTTGTACGGCGACCTCGACGTTGGGAAAATGCAGCAGGCAGCTAATTCTCTCCTTGACTATCAGGATTTTACGAGCTTCTCTAAGGTTCACACTCAAGTGAAGACCAACATTTGCAAGGTCATGGAGGCTCGCTGGATCGAGCAAGACGGCCTTTTGGTGTTCCGCATCAAGGCTGACCGTTTCCTGCGCAACATGGTGCGTGCCATCGTCGGGACGCTGTTGGAAGTGGGGAAGGGGCGCATGTCCTTAGAGGGGTTTCGCGCCGTCATCGAGCGGAAAGACCGTTGCGAAGCGGGGACTTCGGTGCCAGCCCATGCGCTGTTCCTCGAAGACGTGGAATATACTTCCAACTCTACACTTCACACTACTTTAACCCCTAAACTCTAAACTATGTTCCAAAAACTTATCCAATTTTGCGTCAAACTCGTTCAGAAATACCTGCCCGAGCCCTTCATCTTTGCCGTCATTTTGACCTTGGTGGCCTTCGTCATCGCCATGCCGATTTGCCATCAAACGCCGCTTGAAGTGGTGGAGCACTGGGGCAACGGCGTGTGGTCGCTCTTGGCCTTCGCCATGCAGATGGCATTGGTGTTGGTCAGCGGTTCGGCCTTGGCTGGGGCACCGTCCATCAAGCGCGGCATCAGTGCTTTGGCGGCCAAGCCGAAGACGCCCGCCGGAGCCATTGCTTTGGTGACGGGCATTTCGGCTTTAGCCTGTTGGCTCAACTGGGGCTTCGGCCTCATCGTGGGAGTCATCTTCGCCAAGGAAATCGCGAAGAAGCTGAAAGGCGTTGACTATCGGCTGCTTATCGCTTCTGCCTACAGCGGTTTCGTGGTGTGGCATGCCGGCCTTTCGGGATCTATCCCGCTGACGATGGCAACACCAGGCTCCAATCTTGAGGAGGTTACCCAGGGTGCCTTGACCCAGCCGGTTCCCATCAGCCAAACCATCTTGGCGCCGCAGAATCTCATCATGGTGGCAGTAATCATCGTGGCCATCGTTGTGGTCAATGCATTGATGCATCCCAAAGGGAATCAAGTGGTTGCAATAGATCCTTCCTTGCTGTTTGAGGAGGAACCTGCGCCTGCGCCCAAGGCCACGACGCCAGCCGGAAAGATGGAAAACAGCCGTGTCGTCTCGTGGATTGTATCGCTGCTTGGACTATCATACTTGGTCATACACCTATTTATTAATGGGGGCTCTTTCGACCTCGGTTCGGTCATCATGCTGTTCCTGTTTTTGGGCATCATCTTACACGGCACTCCTTTGGCCTACGTAAAGGCTTTCGGCAAGTCGGTGAGTGGTGCTGCGGGCATTGTGCTCCAGTTCCCGTTCTATGCGGGCATCATGGGTATTATCACTGGCGTGGGTTCTTCGGGCATCTGTTTAGGCGAAGTCATTAGCAGCGCTTGCGTATCCATTTCAACGCCAAAGACTTATCCTTTGTTCACTTTCTTTTGTGCGGCCATTCTCAACATGTTTGTGCCTTCTGGTGGTGGCCATTGGGCCATCCAAGCCCCGATTATGTTCACGGCAGGTGCCGCTTTGGGCGTTGATGCCGGTTTGACGGGCATGGCCATTTCGTGGGGTGATGCTTGGACCAACCTCATACAGCCTTTCTGGGCCTTGCCGGCCTTGGCCATTGCCAAACTGAACGCCAAGGACATCATGGGCTTTTGCATCATTGACCTGTTCGTCACGGGGCTGATTATCTGTGGAGGGCTGCTGCTTTGGGCATAAACAAACGAAAAAAAAGGCTGTAATTCGTTGATTTACAGCCTTTTTTTTGCCATGTAGCGGGGATGAGAATTGAACTCATGACCTCCGGGTTATGAATCCGACGCTCTAACCAACTGAGCTACCCCGCCGTCTTTCGGGGTGCAAAATTAGACAAAATTTCAATACGCCGACAAAAAAAGTGGAAAAAAATTTCCGAAGGCAAAAATGGCGTTCCAGGTGTTGGTTTGGTATGGTTTTTGAGAAAGAGGCAAAAATGCTTCAAAAAATGAAAGTTTTGACGAACAATCAACAATTATTACTAATTTTGCAACAGTTTTAAACCATTCAACGATGAAGAAAGTAATCTATCTTCTTGGTATCATGCTCCTTATGGCAGGAGCGGCCAAGGCGCAAGACGCCAAACCCCAACTGGGTCCCGAAATCGAGTTTGAGAAAGTGGTTCACGACTATGGCAATGTGCCATACAATGGCAACGGCGAATGTGAGTTCCGCTTCACTAACACGGGTACAGAACCGCTCATCGTGCAAAAGCCCAAGTCGAGCTGTGGCTGCACGATTCCCTCGTGGCCCAATGAACCCATCCTTCCCGGCGAGTCGGATGTCATCAAAGTGACTTACAAGACAAACCGCGTCGGCAACATCAACAAAACGGTTACGGTGACTTCCAATGCCGTCAAGAACCCGACCGTGGTGTTGCGCATCAAGGGCACCGTTATGGAGCAGCCAACCGAAGTCATGCCGTCCAAAAACAATGGCTTGGGCAGCGGCTCTCCTGTCAACAACAACTAATCGAACCTAATCATCATTGTATTGTCATCCCAGGCCGTCTAATCCATACATTAGATGGCCGTTTTTTAAAACAAACGCTTATGCCACAAATATCCAACAAAGGCTTGGAACTGCCGCAGTCGGCCATCAGAAAACTCGTTCCCTTTGCCGACGCCGCCAAGGAACGCGGCGTCCGTGTTTATCATTTGAATATCGGTCAACCCGACATAGAGACGCCCAAAGGTGCCTTGAAGGTCCTTTCCGATACCGCCAAAGACCTTCCGGCGAGCCATGGCGTGCTGGAATACAGCCACTCGGCGGGTATCCCGAGCTATCGTCGTGCGCTTTGCAACTACTATCACCGCCACGGCATCGACGTCACGCCCAACCAGATCATCGTCACCACGGGCGGCAGCGAGGCCCTGCAAATGGCCTTCACCGTGTGCCTCAATCCCGGCGACGAAATCATCATCCCGGAGCCTTACTACACCAACTACAACACCTTCGCCAAGCTGTGCGATGCCAAGATTGTCACCATTCCGAGCGACATCAAGACGGGCTTTGCCCTGCCTCCCATCGAGGACTTCGAGAAGGCCATCACGCCACGCACAAAGGCCATCATGATTTGCAACCCCAACAACCCCACGGGCTATCTCTACACCCGCGAGGAATTGCTGAAGGTGGCCGGACTGGTGAAGAAATACGACCTCTATCTCTTCGCCGACGAGGTGTATCGCGAGTTCTGCTACGACGGCCACAAGCACTTCAGCGTCATGCAATTGGAAGGCTTGGAGCGCAACACAATCTTGTTCGACTCGGTCTCGAAGCGCTACAGCGCTTGCGGCGCCCGCGTGGGCTGCATGGTGACGCGCAACAGCGAAGTCTATGCCATCGCCATGCGTCTGGCTCAGGCTCGGCTGTCACCTCCGTCGTTTGGCCAGATCTTCGCCGAGGCCGCCGTCGAAACGCCGCAGGAGTATTTCGATGGCGTTTACAACGAGTACATCGCCCGACGCGACGTCATCGTCGAGGGCATCAACAGGATTCCGGGCTGCTTCTGCCCGATGCCCAAGGGCGCGTTCTACACCGTCATCGACCTGCCGATCGACGACAGCGACAAGTTCTGCCAGTGGCTGCTCACCGATTTCAGCTACAACGGCGCCACGGTCATGCTGGCTCCCGCCACGGGCTTCTATGCCGACCCCGAGAAGGGGCGACATCAGGCTCGTATCACCTACTGCATCTGCATCGACGACCTGAAAGCCGCCATCAAGTGCCTCGACGAGGCCTTGAAGGTGTATCCTGGCAGGACGAGATAAGGAAGAAACACCGTAGCATTGAAGCTGCCGCCGAGGGTTTCCTTGGCGGCAGCTTCAGTTTTTCCCCATCCCCTAAGCATTTTGACGAAAAAAACACTTTTTTCTTTGCCCGAACCATTTTCTTTGTATTTTTGCCCCCGCCAAGACGGGAAAAATCGTCTCGGCCAGAGAAAGCGCATTCTTCGCTTTGTTCCTCGGCTGTGAATCTGGACAATTCGCATAATTTTTTTGAGGAATAATGAGTTGGGACGGCTTTCACTGTTTAATGTTTGTGTATCCTATACACCTGACATAAACAGTGGAGCTTTACCGTATCCATTATTTTGAAAAATTATGGGAGTCCAGACCCAACAGCCAGAAATAAGGATAAGTTTGGGAGGCTCCGCTTCTTTGCCAATGAATAGGAACGCCTTTAGGGCCTTGGGGCGAAAACGAAAACAAGTTTCAATTATGATGAACAAGTTTTTACCGAAAAGGCTGAAACGAGCCGCCTTGCTCGTCCTACTGCTGTATGCGGCGGGAATGACGAAATCACTCGCGCAATCCATTACGGTGGGCGACCTCAACTACTCCATCAATGCTGATGGGGAGACTGTAACCTTGATGGGCCATGTGGATGGCCAATCTGCAACGGGCGGACTGACCATTCCAGCGACCGTGAACCACGGCGGACACACCTATACCGTGACTGCCATTCAAGAAAGTGCGTTTTATGGCTGTGGCGGCCTTACAGGTACGCTGGCCATTCCCAACTCCGTGACCTACATTGGAAGTCAAGCTTTTTATTATTGCGAAGGCCTCAATCCCATCTCTTTTGGCAATGCCGTGAACTACATTGGAGACAATGCGTTCACTTACACGGGATGGTACAACAATCATGAGTATGGTATCCTCTACTTGTGCAACTGGTGCATTGGCTACAAGGAAATAACTCCTTCGGGAGTGCTTAATATCGCCGATGGTACTTTGGGGATCGCCAGTGGTGCGTTTTTTGATTGCTCTCTCCAGTTGGCACTTCCCAACTCTTTGCTTTACATCGGAGACGATGCCTTTCGTAAATGGTACGGTAACGGTCTCTATGGTCCGCTTATCCTTCCTAATTCTTTGATATATATCGGAGAGAGGGCGTTTTATAATTGCGAAAACCTTTCTGGTGAGTTGGCCATTCCCAACTCCATGACTTACATCGGAAAAGAGGCTTTTCACGGTTGCAGTGGATTCACTGGTAACCTGACAATTGGAAACTCCGTGACTTACATCGGAGAATGGGCTTTCAATAATTGCAGTGGTTTCACTGGTAGCCTGATTATCCCCAATTCCGTGACATACATTGGACAAGATGCTTTTAGAGATTGTAGCGGTTTTACGGGCAGCTTGACTATCTCAAACTCACTTGAAACTATCGAAGAGTCAACTTTTTATCAATGCACAGGTTTGACTTCCATTTCCTTTGGTAGTTCCGTGACCGAAATCGGAAGCAATGCTTTCTCTGGTTGCATCAATCTCACCGCACTTGACATTCCCGAACCAGTAGTCACCATAGGCTCCGGTGCTTTTTCCAATTGCACCCGACTGACTTCCGTCACCATGGGCAATTCCGTGACCACCATTGACGCAAATGCTTTCGAGAATTGCACTAGTCCCTTGACAGTCACCCTTGGCAATTCCGTGGAAACCATCGAGGCTAATGCGTTTTATGGCTGCACAGGCCTTACCTCCATCACCATTCCCAGTTCTGTAACTTACATTGGGTCAAACGTCTTTGAGGGTTGCATAGGTCTTGCCACATTGAATTATAATGCAACAAACAGCACATTTGAACCTTGGGGTTGGTATTATTATGATTGGCTGGAAGGCTGCACTTCGCTCACCACTGTGAACATCGGTGAAACCGTGGAAGTCATTCCTGACGGTTTTATTAAGGATTGCAGCACCGTAACATCGGTTAACTTTGCCAATCCCAGTTCGTTGGTTACCATCGGGAATGAGGCATTCTATGGATGCACGGGTCTTACTTCCATAGACCTTCCCAACACAATTACAGAAATTGGGCAATCTGCTTTTGAGAGTTGCAGCGGCTTGACATCCGTCACTATCCCCAATTCCGTGGTTACCATAGGATGGAAGGCTTTTGCAAATTGCACGGGCATGACCGCCCTTTCCATTGGCACTTCCGTGACCACCATTGAAAGCGAGGCTTTCCAGTATTGCACGAGCCTGACTTCTGCCACCATTCCTGAGGCGGTTGAAAACATCGGAGACTATGCGTTTGACGGTTGCAGCAGCCTTGCGGAAATGAACTACAATGCCACAGATTGCTATATAAGTGGTTCTGATGGGCAGCATTGGTTGACCAATTGTGCCAACCTGACCACCTTGACTATAGGTGACAACGTCGAAAGCATTCCTGAATACTTTGCCTACAACTGTAGCGGCCTTACTTCCATCGTTATTCCTGAATCTGTAACGACCATAGCATACTTCGCATTCAATGCTTGTACTGGCCTTACCTCCATGACCATCCCCAGTTCCGTAACAAACATGGGAGAGAACGCTTTTCTTGATTGCACAGGCATCACTACCATAAACTACAACGCGACGAACTGCGTATTTGATTACTACTATTATTATCAATCTGAAAATCCTTGGCTGGATGGTTGCTCGTCGTTGACCACCATCAACATTGGCGACAACGTGGAAGTCATTCCACATCGTTTTGCCTACAATTGCGAAGGCTTGACTGCAATAGAAATTCCCGAATCCGTGGCTTCTATCGGATATGAAGCTTTCTATGGCTGCAACGGCCTGGAAACACTGACCATCCCTGAATCCGTGACTTCTATCGAATGGGGTGCATTTAACAATTGCACTGGCCTCACCACCTTGAATTACAACGCTACTGACTGCTCAATAGAAGGAGAGTGGTTGATTGATTGTCCAAATCTGACCAATCTGAGCATTGGCGACAACGTGGAAAGCATTCCTAATTATTTCGTGTACAATTGCACGGAGCTTATTGGCGAACTGGTTATTCCCGAAGCTGTTACCTACATTGGAAGTAATGCGTTTAGCAATTGCAGTGGTTTAACATCGCTTACCATTGGCAGCGCAGTGGAAGGCATTGGTTACTATGCTTTTGGAAATTGCACGGGCTTGACTTCCATTACAACACTTGCGGAAACCGTACCGTATGAATCCTATAGCTTTGGTGATGTTCCCACCGACATCACGGTTTATGTTCCTTGCGGCACGTTGTATGAGTATGAAAACGCTTGGGGTTGGAATTATGGGTTCTCCTTCTACCAGAATCCGGATTGCGCCTACGACATTGTCGTGTTGGCCAATCCTGAAGCAGGCGGAGTAGTTACCGGAGCGGGCGTTTTCTACCATGGTGAAGACGTGACGTTGACCGCCACGCCCAATGAGGGTTATTATTTCTCCTATTGGGCAAAAGATGACCAAGTGGTTTCTTACTATCCGACCTATGAATTTACGGCCTACCAATCCGGCACCTACGTGGCAAACTTTGAACGGATGAGCTACCAAATCTCCGCCTCAGCCAGCCCATACGAGGGCGGCATGGTGGACGGTGAAGGCGTGTATTACCACTTTGACACTTGCACCCTGACCGCCATTCCTTACGAAGGCTACCATGTCATCAACTGGATGAAAGACGGCGAAGTGGTCGGCACGGGCGAAACCTACAGCTTCATCGTGACAGAAAACACCTATGTTGTGGTCAGCTTCCAATATGCACCAGAGCAAACCCTCGCCAACGGCTGGAACTGGTATTCCACCTATGTCGAGTTGGGGGGCAACAATGGCCTTGAACAGCTTGAAAACAGCTTGGACAGCAACGGCATGGTCATCAAGTCGAGAAGCAATGGTTTTGTGGAATACTACGAGGCTAGTGAACAATCGGGCTGGTTTGGCACACTGAATGCCATCTTCAACGAACAGATGTATATGGTGCGCACCAATACCGCTTGCAGCACTGCCATCGTCGGCGAGCCTACAGATGTTGAAAGTCACCCCATCACCATTGGCACCGGCTGGAACTGGATTGGGTTCCCCAGCCAACAGGCCCTTGTCTTGGGCGAAGCCCTCAGCGACTTCACTGCCGCCAACAATGACATGTTCAAGGGCAGAAACGGCTATGCGACCTATCTTGAGGGCTTCGGCTGGTTCGGCTCGCTGAACATCCTTGAGCCAGGGCAGGGCTACATGTACAAATCGAACAGCACCTATTCCAAGACTCTGACTTACCAAACAGGACGCGGCGAGGCTGTCGTAGCCAACATCACTCCTGAAAATAACGTGTTCCGCCCACAGTCCGAGACCTTTGCCCAAAACATGACGGTGACGGCCGTCATTGAACTGGACGGCAGCGAACTACGCTCTGAGGACTACGAATTAGCCGCCTTTGTGAATGGCGAATGCCGTGGCAGTGTCAAGCTGATGTATGTCGAGCCGATTGATCGTTATATTGCCTTCTTGACCGTGTTCGGCGAACAGGAAGAGCATATCAGCTTCGGCCTCACTGACGGGACCGAAACGAGCCTTTCTTCCACCGAATTGGACTTTGTGACCGATGGCACGACTGGCGTTTTGACGCAACCTTTCATCGTCAGCTTCCGTGGCACGACGAGCATCGACGAAGACGGAAAGACGACAGTGAAAGTGTATCCCAATCCTTCCAACGGCATCTTCCACATTGAGGGACAAGGCATCCGCAAAATTGAGGTCTTCAACGGAATCGGCCAAGCCATCATGTCCGAGGAAACCTGCGCCGACTCTTTCCAAATTGACTTGGGAAGCCAAGCTAAGGGAATGTATACGCTCCGCGTCATTACCGACGATGGAGTGAAGGTTAACCAGATTGTCAAATACTGATGGCCATGAAACGAATCATTCTTTTTCTATTTGTCATATTGACTTCCAGTGGTTGGCTTTTCGCCAACCATTGGACGCCCGTTAGTATGCCCTACGAGAGCAACATGACCTTGACGGGTGTTGTCCAAGTCAATGGAGTGGAACAACAGTCTTCGACACTCGAAGTAGGCGCATTTTGCGGCGCGGAATGTCGCGGTTCTGGTATTTTGGCTTATTTTGTTCCGACGCAACACTATGTCATCCAAATGCTTATCTATGGCGAAACTGGTGACCCGCTTACATTCAAGTTGTTCGACCATTCATTGAATCAGGAGCTTGACTTTGTTTCGCCCGAAGGCGTTGTCTTTTCCGACAACGGCTATGGTTCGCTGAACAATCCCTTTGTGCTAAACTTCGTAACGACACATAACATTACAGTATCGGCCGACCCCACCGTGGGTGGAACCGTCTTAGGGGCGGGCACTTACGTCCAAGGCACTACAGCAACTTTGGTCGCCACGCCTAATGAAGGCTACACTTTTATTAATTGGACACTGAGCGGCGAGGTCGTCTCAAACTCGCAAACCTACAGTTTCACCGTAACCGAGGCAGCAGATTATGTGGCTCACTTCAGCAATAACCATTGGGAACCCAACAGTGCAGCTTATGAGAGCAACATGACTCTGACAGGCATCATCCAAATCAACAATGTGGAGCAACAGAGTGTGTCATTTGAAGTTGGTGTATTTTGCAACGACGAGTGCCGTGGCACGGCAAGACCAGTTTACTTTGCCCCAACCCAGCACTACATTGTCCAATTGGTCATCTACGGTGAAATCGGTGACCAACTGACTTTCAAACTGTTTGACCATAATTCGAATGAAGAACTTGAATTGGCTTCGCCTGAGGCTATCACCTTCACGACTGATGGTTACGGCAGCTTGGTCAACCCCTATGTGCTAAACTTCCTCGAAATCCATGAGATTACGGCTACAGTCAATCCTGTTGATGGGGGAATCCTTGAAGGCGCTGGCATCTACAATCATTTCTCGATTTGCACCTTGACAGCTATCGCCAATGAATACTACTATTTCGTAAACTGGACGTTGGACGGCTCGGTCGTTTCGACCGAAGCGGCATACAGCTTTGAGGTACTGGAAGATGGAGACTATGTGGCCAACTTTGAGTTGAATAGCTACGAGATTACCGCTTCGGCCACCCCGACCGAGGGCGGCACTATAGATGGCGCTGGCACTTACAACCTATTCACTACTTGCACTTTGACTGCCATTGCCGCCACGGGCTATCACTTCCTGAATTGGACAATCGAAGACGATGTCGTCTCGACCGAGGCAGCCTACAGCTTTGAGGTCACTGGTCCTGCAAACTATGTAGCCCACTTCGAACTGAACAGTTATGACATCACCGCCACGGCCAATCCGACAACGGGCGGCACAGTGGAAGGCGCGGGCGTATACCAACACTTCTCCACCTGCACCCTAACCGCTACAGCCTACCCTTACAGCACTTTTTTGTGCTGGAAGAAGGACGGCGAGATTGTCTCAACCGAGGCGGTTTACAGCTTCACCGTCACCGAAGAAGCAAGCTATGAAGTGAACTTCGAACTGAACAGCTACGAAATCGCCGCCACGGCCAACCCAGGGGATGGCGGTACGGTGACTGGTGCAGGAACTTATAACCACTTCTCAACCTGCACTCTGACGGCTACAGCCAACGAAGGTTATGTCTTTGTTAGTTGGAACGAGGACGGCACAATGGTTTCCACCGAACCAACTTATAGCTTCACTGTGACAGGCAACAGAACCCTTGTGGCCTGCTTTGGTATTCCCAGCGTGGGTGAATATGTCGACTTAGGCCTGCCAAGCGGCCTCTTGTGGGCCACCTGCAATGTGGGAGCCAACACCCCCGAGGAATATGGTGATTACTTCGCTTGGGGAGAGACACAACCTAAGGATGACTATTATTGGAGCACATACCAATATTGCATGGGCGACGCAAACACGCTGACCAAGTACTGCGATAATCCCGATTATGGCTACAACGGCTTCACCGACAGCCAGACAGTCCTCTTACCCGAGGACGATGCGGCCACGGCCAACTGGGGCGCAGAGTGGCGCATGGCTACCCAAGAGGAATGGCAAGAACTGTTTGACAACACCACCCAAGAATGGACAACGCAGAACGGCGTGAACGGCCGCCTCTTCACCGCAGCCAATGGCGCGAGTCTCTTCCTGCCCATCGCTGGCTACCGTTGGGGCGATGAACTTTTCGGTGCAGGCGGTAGCGGTTACTATTGGTCGAGTTCACTCTACACGGACAGCCCACGCAACGCGTGGTACTTCAGCTTCCATTTGGGTCGCTACTACGTAGACGACGACTACTACCGCAGCGATGGTCGGTCTGTCCGGGCTGTGCGTTCCGCACCTCAGGACGTTCTTGTTACTGCTACGCCCAGCCCTGCCGAGGGCGGCACGGTGACAGGCGCAGGCTCCTACAGCTATGGCGAAACCTGTACTTTGACGGCCACAGCCAACATAGGTTACACCTTCATTAATTGGATGCTAGGCGATGAGGTCGTCTCGACCGAGGCGATTTACAGCTTCACCGTCACCGAAGAGGCAAGCTATGAAGCGAACTTCGAACTAAACAGCTACGAAATCACCGCCACCTCCAACCCAGAGGAAGGCGGCACGGTGACTGGCGCAGGAACCTACAACTACGGCGAGACTTGCTCTTTGACGGCTATGGCCAACGTGGGCTACGAGTTCATGTACTGGACGGACATGTCAGGCGAGGTGGTTTCCAATGAACCGATCCTCACCATCGTTGTGACTGGCTTTGCCGAGTATATTGCCAATTTTGATTTCATAGACACGCACTGGACAGTTAACCCAAACCTGTATCCCGACAACATGTCCATCACGGGTATCATCCAGATCGATGGCGTAGAGCAGTTCAGCGAGACGCTGGAACTGGGCGCCTTCTGCAATGGCGAGTGCCGTGGCACGGCGATGTCCGTCTTCCAGCCCAACCTTGAGCGTTGCTTCGTGTACCTCACCGTCTACGGCGAGGATGGCGACATCATCAGCTTCCGCCTGTTCGACCATGCTACGGGTCAAGAGGTGGATATCGACTGTGCGTCAACGATTGCCTTTGAGATGGACGCCATCATCGGTGACCTCGTGGAGCCTTACGTGTTCAATTTTGTCGGTTCCATCACCCAAACCAGCAACTTTAGCAACGGCTGGAACTGGTGGAGCGGCTATGTTGAGATGGAAGCGAGCAGCCTGCAAAGCCTGCAAGACGGCCTCGGCACAAACGGCGAGATGATCAAGTCGCAAAACAACGGCTATGCCTCCTACCTTGCCGGCTACGGCTGGTACGGCTCGTTGACGGCCATCAACAACGAATCGACCTATCAAGTGAAGTCCAACGCAGCCTGCACCGTGGAGCTGACAGGCTTCGCGGCCAACCCTGAAGACCATCCGATAACCCTCAACAACGGCTGGTCGTGGGCCGGCTACCCCGTGGCGGTCAGCATGGGCGTTGAGGATGCCTTGGCTGGCATCACGCCACAGAATGGCGACATGCTGAAGTCGCAGAACAACGGCTACGCATCCTACCTCGAGGGCTACGGCTGGTACGGCTCGCTCAACACGTTGCACCCCGGCATGGGCCTGATGTACAAGTCGAACAACGGCAGCGCAATCACCCTGACCTATCCCAGCAGCGGAACAAGAACCGACCTCAAAGCCAACCAAACCACCGAGAACAATCATTGGCAACCGGCCCTGAACGCCTATCCCGACAACATGAGCGTGATGGCCGTGGTTGAGCATAACGGCGAGGAACTTGCCAGCGAGAACTACGAGCTGGCCGCCTTTGCCAACGGCGAGGTGCGCGGCAGCGCGAGACTGCTCTACGTGGAGCCGCTGAACCGTTACATGGCCTTCTTGACCATCGCGGGAGACGAAGCCGCCGAACTTCGCTTCAGCCTCTACAACACCGAGACGGGTTCTGTAGAGACGTGCCATGGCGCGTCTCTACGATACGAAACGAATGCCGTCATGGGTAGCTTCGAGAGCCCTTACGTTGTCAGCTTCCTCAGTACGACGGGCTTGGACGAATGGGCCGGCAACGTTAACATCTTCCCGAACCCCGTGGAGCGTGGACAGACCGTCAGCTTTGGCATGACGGATGTAGAGACCTCGCGTGCAATGTCTGTAGAGATCATCGATGCCTTGGGTGTCGTGGTAGAGACGCACGTCCGTGCGTCTCTACAGGGAATTATTGCCCCGAAGGTGGCCGGCATCTATACGTTGCGCATCACCGTGGAAGGGATGGGAACGTCATATAGGAAACTGGTGGTCGAATGATTTGACCCTATAATCCGCTCAGAAAGGGAGCTGGCTCCGACGGTTTGTCAAAGCCAGCTCCTTTTTGTTAGGCCTTACCTCTGCAACGGCTCGGAGCCGATGTGGTTTTGGCAGAGGTCTCCGCTGAGTTTCGATTGGGCCTCGCGCAAGACGAGATTGTGGTCGAAGGCCAACTGAGGCAGGTCGTTGAGGCCAAACCATTGCGCCTTGGCCGCGTCGTCGCTGCCTTGAACGTCTGTTATCTTCGTCAAGGCATAAAACGCGATGGTGATGACGCGGCCTCGAGGGTCGCGGTTCACGTCGGAGAAGGCTCCGACCTGCTTGATGGAGGGCAAGTCGAGCCCGGTTTCCTCCTTCAGCTCGCGGAGCGCACCCTGTTCGGCGGTCTCGTCCATGTTGAGGAAACCGCCCGGGAAAGCCCAACAGCCCTTGTAAGGCTCGTTGCCTCGCTCGATGAGCAAGACCTTCAGTTCGCTTCCGTCGAAGCCGAAAACCACGCAGTCCGTCGTGACGGCTGGGCGGGGGTAGTCATAAGTGTATTTCTGTGTTTCCATTTTGTGTTTTGCTTTCAGTCCGCCACGTCAAAGTTTCCCGACTCGGCCTTGTTGTTCACCGCACCAGGCAGGTCGTGTTCCTTGATGATGTCGGAGATCACCTCTGATTCAAACAACTCTTCAACCAGTTCATGAGCCACCGTGTGCTTTTTGCGCCGATTTTCGCCTTCTTGCTTGGTTTTGGCCACGGCATCTTTCATCTTCTGGTTGAAACTGAGCATCCGCAAATAGAACTTGTACGTTCCTTTCTCCCTGTCAATCAATGGGATGAGTATGGAATTGATGACAATGCTGAACAAAATGACGGAGAAGACGATGTTGCGAATGAAAAGGGCCATCTCCATGTCGGGGATGTAGATCAGGGCTTGGGTGGCCAATACTGCCGCGGTCAGTCCCTTGGGGTTCAGGGCCGACATGAAAGCCATCTCCTTTTCGGGGATGTGGTCTTTCCTTGAGATGGCAAAACGCACGGCAGGGATGCGGATGATGAAAAGCAATATGCTGATTCCCAATCCGATAACTATGGGTGGCCATTGGGTCAGTTGGATGGAAATGCCCACATAGATGAAGAAGAAAGTCTTTAGGAGTAGAACCAATTCCGAGAACAGCGAGCGTTCGGTCTCGTTGAGGTTGACCGGCACTTTTTTGATGAATTTCTTTAGCCAGGCGTTGTAGATTCCGTCGATGTTGGCCAAGCCGATGCCGAAGGCAAGGGCCGCAATGGCGCCGCTGAATCCCATCCATTCGTTGAGGCCGTAGATGATGAACACGAAGGCGGGCGTGGTCAGGATGGAGTATTTGATGTTGCGGATCTGGTCGAGGATCAAGGCCCAGAAGATGGCGCCAAACAGCCCCATCACCGTGGCGAGGATGAAGGAAGAGAAGATGTCGCCGAGGATGGCGCCAAACTCCACATGGTGCGACTTGATGGCTTGCAGCAGGGCCAAGGCCAAGACGATGCTGAACACGTTGCCGATGGCGGCCTCGAGGATGAGCATGATGGCGGGCTTCTCCGACATGCGCATCTGCCTGACGATGGGAATCACCACGGCGGAGGCGGTGCCTCCCAACATGCAGCCGAGAATCATGCTGACCACGGGATCGAGGTCCAAAAGGAGCCAGCCGACCAGCCAGATGGCGATGGCCGACAGGATGAAATTGAAGGCGGTGAGCTTCAAGGCACCCGTGAACGAGTCCTTCAATGCGCTGAATCTCAGTTGCGTGCCGCTCTCAAACAAAATCGTCACTAAGGTAATGCCCGAGAAGAGGCTGCCGGCGTTGCCCAGGCTATCTGGCGAAATCCAATGGAAAACAGGCCCGATGAGCATCCCGATGATGATGAGGAACAGCACGTCGGGGATGCGTTTGCGGCTGAAGATCTCGCTGAAGAGGTGCGCCGTGAAGATGAGCAAGCCGATGATGGCGATGGTAAGCCCGATTTGCCGCGACGAGCTGCCACTCGAGACTTGTTCGACGACGTTATTGACGAAGCCTTGGCTCACAAGGCTGTCGGAAATGTGCGCTATGGTGTCGTTAAGTCCTGATAACGTGTTTGTTGTGGGTATGAGGTCGGGTTGGGTCATGGGCATGGGTGTTTAGTTGAACAGCCTCCAATTGACGCCGATGAAAAACTTGCTGCTGCGCATGGGATAGTGGGGCGCAATGAAGGCGTCATAGTTGCCGGTAAGAAGGAACATGTTGCTGTAAACCACATAGATATTTGCTTTCTTCACTTTGATGGACAGGGCCAAGTCGATGAAGGGGAAGTTGCCGATTTCGACTTCGTTTTGGAGGTGGAACGTGCGCGTGGCGGGCATGTAGGCATCGGCTCGATACTTGGTGAAATACTGCACCGTGAGGCTTGGCTGGAGTGTGGCTGCCTTGCGGAACATGGGTTGCGAATAGGCCACTTTCAGCCGGCCCATAAACAGCGGCAGGTGAACGACTTCCTCGTCGCTTGCCTTTTGCACGCAGGCATAGCCTTCCATCTCGAATCGCCACAGCTTCTGGTAGAAGCTCAGATAGGCCTCGCGAATGCTGAACATGCCGTCGTGTTGGGCGGGGCGGGCATCGGTGCCGAAGTATATGTAGTTGGCGATGCTGGTCTGCCTCACGCCGATGCCATAGTCCTTGTAGTTGTATTTCAGGTTGAAGTAGAGGTAAGTGGCGGCCTTGAATTCGTTCTCCCAGCGGAAATGGTTGGACGAATAGCTTTCCTCGAACCAGTTGGCGCTCTGGCGTTTAACCTCGACGTCGAAGGTGGCGAAACCCCAGTTTCGGGTTGAAGTCCCGACAAACTGTTTCCATTGCCCCTTAATGTCGAAATCGCCGATTTGGTAGCCCAAGGTGACGAGTTCGGCCTGTCCCGTGATGCGCGTTGACTTGAACAGGTTGACTATGACTCCGCCGTTCACGCTGAGCTGCTGGTAGTTACGAATGGGAATGGTTTCGGCCTCCAAATAGTCGTACCGTCTAACGTTATAGAAACCGTGTGTTAGGCCGGCATAGAGGTAGAAAGGAATGTCATCGTTGTATTTTTGGTAGCCTAAGCTGCTCCATTTCAGTGTGTTGCGGAAAGATTGGACAATGGTGCTGTCGGTGGTTTTCGCAGTGTTGAACAAGGTGTCGAAAGGTTGGTAAAAGGCTACGGAAGGTGACGACTCGTTGTAAATCAGTTTGTTGCGCTGAAAGCTGAACTGGTGACAAATGCGGCCCAAGGTGAACTTGCGCCTTTTGGTTTCGTAGCGGATGGCGGTCGTGTCGGCGATACTGTCTCGCACAAACAGCAGGGAATCAACGGATATGCTGTCGCCAAGCAGGGGAGGGGTCTCCTCCTCGATTTTGACTTGCGTGGTTCGGGGCAACAGGTTGAAGTAATGGTCCAGACCTGCTCCCGTGGTCTTGACCCAAGTCGTGGCATCGGTGAGGTTGGTTGTGATGACGGAATTGTCCGTTTCCGAGTGGGAAGTGTAGCTTTCATCGTTCACGATGCCGCCGTTTTCCTGCATTTCGAGCTTGTTGCGAAAGAAGTAGGCTGTTGCTCCATATCGTTGGTTTTCAGTGATATAAAGTGCGTTAATCCAAACATGGTTGTTCTCTGACTTGTTGTTCCTGAACACGCCAGGCGAGTAGTCGGAGTTGATGGCGAAGGAGATGAATAGGCGGCGTGAGAACTGCCTTCCGAACCTGAAATTGAGGTGCTGCTCCTTGTCGCCGCTCGTCATCACATAGCGGATTTCGGAGTAGGGGAGGACGGATTGGTACGAAACCAAGTCCCGCTCGCTTTGCAAGTATTTGGAAAAGGCGGGAAGGCCCATGTCGAATCCAGTGCTTTTCAAATAACTGAATTTCATTGGTTTGTGTGCAAGTCCAGTGTTGCTCAGAGTGCTGTAAACCATATTGCTTCGTTCCAGGATCTCGTGGCTCAAGGCGTGGAAATCCAGCGTGTCGATGACCTTGTTGCCGGTCAGGAAAATGCTGTCGAACGAGAAATGGTTGTAGGTGACGAAGGTGGAATCAATGGGCGGGGCAGGGACGGAACGTGTTTTTTGGGGCGCAATGGAGTCTTGAATAGGATTTTGTGAAAATCCTAAAATACTGGAAAACAGAAAGATAGTTATAACGCACAACCTTCTTGGCATCGGTTCGTATTTTGGCGGTAAAGATAGGAAAAAATGGCGGTTGTTTTTACAGGTGCCATGAAATAAGTGCCTAAACCATGCTAGCTTCCTCGTTGAGCCTGAACACCGTGCCTTGGCTTGTCTGTATGATTCGGATGGTGCCCACGAGGATGAAGCCGGCGAGAATGGCTTCGGCCTTCCTTTTGCCGATGTGGGCCAATTGCATGAAATCTTGCAACGTAATCTCTTCGTTTTCGGAAAGATAGTGGAGTAGGGCAGTCTCAGGTTCCGTGAATTTGATTTTGGCGGGACGGGCGAACTTGTCGGATTTCCACACCTTTAATAAAACGCTGTCGGCCACGAGGTTTTCGTCTTTCACGCGGACGAAGATTTTGTAGTTGCCTTGGCTGTCGGGCGCCTTGTGCTTGTCGGTCTTGTCTTTTGGGATGATGACCTCAAGCACGGTTTTCCCGTTGATTTCCCATTCCTCGGTGGAATAGTGCACGGGTGGCTGGCAGTACATCTCGGCTGCGGCCTGAATCATGTGGATTTCCTCGTCGGAACGAACGCCCGCAATGGCACCGTTGTCTTTCACACCGACGAGCAGTCTTCCGCCGTCGGTGTTGGCGAAGGCCGCCAACGAGCGCGCGATGCGTCGGCTGTCCGAAATCTCGAACTTGAAGTCCAGCATCTGGTGCTCGCCTTCCTGGATCAGGTTCTGTATGTGGTGCTCTTGGGTCTTCATACGGGCGGCAAAAATAGGGAATATTTCTTTAGGAGACGCTGGATTGAAAGCTGTAATCGCACTGTGTCAGGCCGGCATTCGGTTGTTTTCCGTTGCGTTTAAACGACGAAGCAATCCGGTTTTCGGCTTCCGGATTGCTTCGTGTCGTTCGCGATGATGGGAATGGATTATCTCACCACCAATTTGCGATAGCATGTCCCCTTGCCCTCGACAGTGACGCGCAGCATATAGACTCCCGCGACATTCGGGGCAACGATGGTTTGTACAGACGGTGCCAGTATCGTCTCCACCACCATGCCATGGGCATTGACGATCTCAACGCGCACCTCGCCCGTTTCCGCATCGGCGAAGCCGAGACTTACGGTTTGTCCATGCTCAACAGGGTTCGGATAGACTTGCAGGTTGCCAGCCCATTCGTCCACGCCCGTAGTGCTGCGGAAGCTGACGACGTATGGATCGGCGAAGCTGCCCACGACGGCATTTGTTTCGTATTGCAGAGACGCGCCATGGCACGTCTCTACAGCACCCGTCTTGGTGTTGTAGAGGCCGAAATGCAGTTCGGCAGCTTCCTCGCCTGCCACGGTCAGGAAGGCCATGTAGCGGTTGAGCGGCTCCACATAGAGCAGTCTCGCGCTGCCACGCACCGTGCCGTTGGCGAAGGCGGCCAGTTCGAAGTTCTCGCTGGCAAGTTCCTCGCCGTCAAGCTCGATGACGGCCATCACGCTCATGTTGTCGGCGTAGGCGTTCAAGTTGGGTTGCCAATGGTTGATCTCGGTGGTTTGGTTGGCTTTGAGGTCGGTCCTTGTCCCATTGCAGGGATAGACGAGCGTGACCGTGCTGGCGTTGTTCGACTTGTACATCAGTCCCATGCCGGGGTTGAGTGTGTTGAGCGAGCCGTACCAGCCGTAGCCCTCGAGGTAGGACGCGAAGCCGTCGTTCTGTGATTTCAGCATGTCGGTGCTCTGCGGCTCGATGCCCGAAAGGGCTTCGGTGATGGACATGCTGGCACTCACGGGATAGCCTACCCAGTTCCAGCCCGAGCTGAGCGTGATGGGATGGTCGGCGGGGTTGGCCGTCGTGCCCGCGATGCCCACGGCGCAAGCCTCGCTCGCACGAATCTGGTAGGTGTTCTCGTTGTCGATTGCGGAAAGCGATCCGTACCAGCCGAAGCCCTCAAGATAGGACGCATAGCCGTCGTTCTGCGACTTGACCATCATGCCGCTCGTGCCGAGGCCGTCTTGGAGCAGCGCCAGGCCGTCGTCGCCAAGCTCGACGTAGGCACTCCACCAGTTCCAGCCTGCGGCGAACTGAGCCTCCTGCATGGCCACGAAGTTGAACGGGTGCGGCTCAGTGAGCGTGCCAATGATGTCGTCGGTCAGGAAGTTGAGGTGGGTGGTGCAGCCCATGTCGATTTCGGCACTGGCCTCGTGGTCGTAGAGGCGGAAACTGAGCGCGTCGCCGTCCTCGCCGTAGATGGTGAGGAAGACGAGGTAACGGTCGAAGTCGGGATAGTAGGCCAGCAGCTGTCGGCCACGGCACTCGCTGCCGCAGAAGGCGCCGATTTCGAGTGCGTCGGTCATTTGCTCCACGCCGTCGATCTGGATGACGCCGATGGCGGTCATGTTGTCGGCAAACTGGTGGGTGTCAACCGTCCAGTGGCAGGTGTATTGCGAGGGCGAGTAGTCCTCGGTGATGTTGAAGAACTCCTCCCAATAGGGCGCATTGCGATAGGTGTCGCCAGTGCCATAAGGCACCGACACGGGGATGCTGCGGGAAACCGTTCCAAAGGTGCTGGTAAAGATGGTGGGGGGCACTTGGGCAGCCACGGTCATGTCGGTAACGGTGGAGCAGCGTTTGAAGGCGTAGTTGGGGATGCTTTGCACGTTCTCGCCTATATTGATATGCTTCAGCGAAGCGCAGTCGTAAAACACGGGCTGTTGGGCGTTGCCCATCTCGGTGCAGTTGATGGCATTATAATTAATGGTGGTAAGCTCGTCGCATGAGGCGAAGGCATAGTTGCCCACAGTCTGCAAAGTCTCGGGCAAGGTAAGCTCGCCGCGCATACCGCCGCAGTTGCGGAAAGCCTCGCTGCCGATGGTCTCCACCGAATTGCCCATCACGATGCTCTCGAAGCCGTAGCAATTGTAGAAGGCTTGGTCGCCGATGGTGGTGAGGCTGTTGGGAAGAGTGAGGGGGCCGGTGAGAGTGGTAAGGTCGCGGAAGGCCCTAAAAGGAATGCTTTCAACACCTTCTCCAAAGTGCAGCGTAGTCAATGGGAAATTATGGAAAGCAGGACGCCAGTCTTCAGCCCAAGGATAGTAATACCCAAGTTCTTGACAATTCACGGCATTGAAGTTCAAGGTGGAAAAGCCCGTGTTGTCAAATGCATATTCCCCAATAAACTCCACAGCCGATCCAATGGTCAGTTCACCACCCAATCCAGTACAACCATAGAAAGCATAACCTCCGACATAAGTTATATAATCAGGAATCAACAGCGAACCTGTAAATCCTGAACAATCTTGAAATACGGACCCCTCAATTGTAGCAATGGATGCCGGAACGACCAATTCGCCAGTGAATCCACTACATCCGCTAAACGCTCCAGCACCTATCGAAACAACGGAACTTGGAATAACCAAAGAACCTGTTAATCCACTACACCCGGCAAAAGCATTTTCACCAATTGAAGTTAACATACTAGGTAATGCTAATTCGCCAGTAAGTCCTGTATGACCAGAGAATAATTCTTGTGGTATGGTCTGTACATTCTCACCAATGTGCAATGTTGCTGGGGTATAGCAGTCATGAAATGGTCCATAATAATAGGTGTCGTTGTATGTGCAATTCGTTGCGTTGTAATTAATGGTAGTAAATGATGTGTTGGCAAAAGCGTCTGAAGCTATTGAAGTGACAGATTCTGGAATAGTAAGTACACCTGTCAAATTACTGCAACCTCTAAATGCACCCCAAGGAATGGATTGAACATTCTCACCTATGTTTAGCGTGGTCAACGAATTGCACCCAGTTAACCATGAATAATAGTATTCTGCGACCCTAGTACAGTTAATGGCATTGTAGTTCATCACAGTCAAAGCCTCACAACCCTCAAATACCACGTTGCTCGTCCAATTAATTGATTCGGGAATTGTGATTTCAGTTAATCCTGAATAAGCAAATGCCATATAATCTAAACGGGTAACCCCTTCAGGAATAACAACCGAAGTGAGGTTGGTGCAATTCATAAATGCATAATAACCAATAGTGGTAATTCCTGTGAAATACTGCAATTCATTAAAAGATGTAATCTCATTGTGATCCCTGAATACATCACCAATATCCGTCACCGCAGCGGCTTCGTCATAAGTGATTTCACCGTCTCCGTCAGTGTCCCAGTTGTTCACACAAATGGCTTTCACATTTTCATCGGCAAAAACAATGGCTGGTGTAGAGAAATTGGCGGTCAGATTCCTTGCAGTCAGAACAGTGAAGGAATATTGCGCCTCCGTCGAAACCACTTGGCCATCTTCTGTCCAATTACGAAACTCGAAACCTTCGTTGGCCGTTGCTGTCAAGGAGCAGGTCTCGCCTTGCAAATAATCACCAGCTCCACTTACCGTGCCGCGTTCTTCGTAGTTGGGGACAGCGGTAATGGCGACAGTAATGTTGGCGTGTTTCTCTATGCAGTCTGAAACTCTTATGGAACTTGTCGTTCCGTCATTGTAAACCGCACATACGCCATATTGATAAGACCCAACTGCCAGTTGCAGCCATGAGTTGTCGGTATATGATACACCTGTCACGTTGTCGGCAAGAAGGTTGAAGCTTCCGTTGTCGCATCCAGAACGATACACACGATAATGCGGACCTTCTCCCCAATCAAAAATGATATTGTCCACAAGGAAACAGTCATCGCCTGCATTTACACTGCCGTCTTTTGTATATCCCCACTGGAATGTGTGCGAACCAGCCGTAATAGTGTAGGTATGCTCTTCCCAACCGGTTTCTCCGCTCCAATTGCCCATCTCCTGCCCATCGATGTAAAAACGACCATAGTCACAACCGCCTTCCGAAGAAGTCCTGCTGAAGAAACTGAGGGTTCCGTCAGCCGTGAAATCGACCGTCAAGGTCATATTGGAAGTTACTCCGTGCACACCCGAGCCACCGCTTCTCATGCAGTAGCTGCCTTCGTAAGGGGTGTTTGAATTGATTTGCCATGGATAAGTTGGATCAAGTTGCCATTCCTGCATACTGAAATCGCCTGTCTCGAAACCCTCACCCTCAATCCCCCCATTCCAATGTAACTTGACATAGGGGCTTTCAGAGTTTTCCGGGTCGGGATAGTATTCTGCCACCACGGTACCTACAGGGTCTGGAGGAAGACGGAACTGGGCAGTCAAGGTTCTGTTGCCCTCAACAGTGAAGGAATACGTCGCTTCTTCGGAAACCACGGCATTGTTTTCTTTCCAGTTGACGAACTCATATCCTTCAGCAGGTGTTGCCATCAGGGTACAGGTTGTGCCTTGCTCGTAGGTGCCTCCACCGCTCACCGTACCGCCCTCGGCGGGGTTGGCCGTAGCCGTGATTTCCCACATGCAAGGATCGGGCTCTTGAATGTTGGTGAACACATTCCAGCCGTCCGCATTCTGGTAGGCATTTAACGAACCGCAAGGCACTTGCATTGGAATATTGTTGTCAATGCTGGTGAAGACGTTAGTTCCCAATGCGGGAGGCGTTTCGGGCTTTACGTCAAACGAAGTGAAGCCCTCGCATGCGCCGAAGAATGCGGCGTTACCGATTTCCGAAACAGAGTTTCCGATAGTAAAAGTACCAGAGAAGCTTGTGCAGCCCGAAAAAGCATTCGCGCCGATGCTGCTCACCGCATTGGGAATGGTGAGAGAACCTGTGAAGCCCGAGCAGCCATCGAAAGCATTTGCGCCGATGGTGGTCACAGCGTCGCCAATGTTGAGCGAACCCGTGAAGCCTGTGCAACCGCTAAAAGCGTTTTCCCCAATCGAAGTAACCGATTCGGGGATGACCAATTCTCCGGTGAAAGAGGTAAGGCCGTTCAGAAAATAATCTGGTATAACCTGCACATTTTCTCCGATGTTCAAGGTGGTCATAGATGTTGTTCCAATTAGCCAGTAAGCATCAACAGAACAGTTTGTTGCATTGTAAGTCAAAGAAGTAAAGCCGTTGCAATATGCAAATGCGCCCCAACCCATGTAAGTTACACTTTCTGGTATGGTCAAGGTACCTGTAAAGCCAGTAGAGTAAAAAGCACTATTGTAAATGCTCTGGACAGCATTGCCAAGGGCCAGCGACGTGAAGCCCGGACATTCATCGAAAGCAGCAGCTCCAATGGTAACCACAGAATTGGGAATCACCAGGGAGCCTGTCAAGCCTGAACAAATCTGAAAAGCACTATTGCCAATGTTTTGAACAGCATTGCCAAGGGTCAGTGACGTAAGGCTGTTGCATGCAGAGAAAGCTTCATCTCCAATGGTAACCACAGAATTGGGAATCACCAGGGTGCCCGTCAAGCCAGAACAGTATTGAAAAGCATTACTGCCAATCACGGTCACGGGATAGGTGGTGCCGTAAAGCTCCACGCTTTCGGGAATCACCAGCTCGCCGGTGGCATTTTGGCCGTCCACGTGTCCGGTCACGGTTACTGAGGCTCCGTCGTCGTTGAGGGAGTAGTTCAGGTTGCCCACGGTAAACGTTTGCGCGAGTGATTGGCCCAATCCCGCCGCGCATAGCAGCAGGACGAGCAAGGCGGCTCGCCTCAGCCTTTCCAAGAGTAAAATCTTGCTTTGCATAATGTTTAGAGTTTTTGTTGTGCCTCAAGGCCCAAAAGAGGCTTTCAATTCACTACAAAGAAGCGGAGCCTTTCAAACTTATCCTTATTTTCAATAGTTGGATCTGGACTCCCATAAGAAGAAAAATAACGATAGGGAATTGCCCCACTGTATATGTTTGTAAATCAAAAACAAACATAACAATGAAAGCAACTTTTTCCCCTTAATCCCTCTCCATATGCGAATTGTCCAGATTCACTATTGAGGAATAAAGCGAAGAATGCGCTTTCTCTGGCCGAAGGCGATTTCTCTCGTCTTGGCGTGGGCAAAAATAGGGAAAATTTGGTTTGGGCAAGAAAAAAGGGGAGGATTTGTTTCAAAATCGCATTTTCGTTTCCGGAAAAAAACATGTTTTTCCGTCAGATGCCAACGAAAGGCACACATTACGGTCGCATTTGCAAAAGGGTAGGGGGAGGGCAGGCCTTTCGCCCGGAAGGCATGGAGAGCCTGGCAGGAGAGGGACAGGGCTTGCGGTCTCTGTAAACTTTTGCTTTGTTCCAAAACAAAAAAACAGAAAAACCCAGCCGTTGTCGGGTTGGGGCTTTTCCGTTGTGGGTGGGCGGCGGACTACTTTCCCACGGTCTCCCGCAGTATCATCGCCGCAGCGGGGCTTAACTTCTCTGTTCGGGATGGGAAGAGGTGCGCCCCCGCGCCTGTGCCGCCACTCGTGCCTTCGCCGGCCT
>JAFSJF010000128.1 GCA_017439405.1 Bacteroidales bacterium | reverse complement strand
GTTTTGATAGTTGATATTGCTCATGTGCTTGCAAGGTGTTAATCACTGTTTTCAATGCCTCAAGTCTTTTTTCGTCTGCCTTGTTGTTTTCTTGCAGTAGTACTTGCAGACTGTCAGGAATGGAAAACTGTGTTTCTTGGGGAAACAAATACAATGTGTTGAAAAACAATATGATTAGCAGAAAACATCCTTTCATCTTATGCGTGATTATCATATTTACAAGATAATTTTTGAATGCAAAACTACAAAAAAAGCCGCAGTCCGAGTTCCTTATCATCCCACAATTTTAAGCCCAACAATAGAAAGAATCAACGTGCTAAGGAAAAACACCCTCCAAAACGTGGCCGGTTCATGAAAGACGAAGATGCCCAACAGCACCGCTCCAACAGCACCGATGCCTGTCCATACAGGATAAGCGATGCCGATAGGAATGGTCTGTGTGGCCTTCGCCAAAAGCACGGCACTCAGTACATAGAGCACGGCAAAACCTGAAATCCACAGCCAATACTCAGTGCCGACAGCAAGCTTGGTTTTACCAAGACAGAAAGCGAAGCCTGTTTCACATAGGCCTGCAATTATGAGGATAATCCAGTTCATGGTTTTTATGTACATATAATTATCGCACAACGATATACCGTCCCAAACCGAATAGCAAAAAGCCCACAACGATACTGACGGTCAAATAGACCACGGCCAATCCGATTTGTCCGGCATTGTTCATTCGGAAGAAATCGGAGGCAAAGGTCGAGAAAGTGGTGAAACTGCCGCAAAGGCCGACGGTCAACATGAGATAGATTTCCTTGGGGAAGGTGGTGTAACGCTCTCCAAGGCCAATCAACAGGCCCAACAGAAAGCATCCAATCACATTGACGGCCAACGTTCCCCAAGGCATATTGAGCCAGCGTATCGACTGGCAAGCAAGGCTTGTGAGGTAGCGCAATGCACTACCCACAGCACCACCTAACATGATAAACAACACGTTCTTCATAACGGAGGCAAAAGTATGAAAAAAATCCGCAACCCAAGCCTTTGCCTGAATTGCGGATTATCCTGTCATCGTAAGTCTATTGCTGTTTTTGTATTAGGGCCAACTATGATTTCTGTGAGTTTGTCGCAACCCTCAAAGGCGTGGGCGCAAATTTCGTCCAGCAAGTCGTTGCAAACTATTCTTCGAAGATTTTTGCAATCCTTGAAAGCATACGGCGGGATGAATTTCACCTTTTCCGGCAAGACGATTTCCTCGACACCACAGCGCACAAAGGCGTATTGCCAAATGTGCTCCAGTTCCTTCGACAACTCAATGCGCCGAAGGTTGATGCATCCATCGAACACAAAGCCGCCGATGAAAGACACTGCGTCGGGAAACTTGACGGAGGTGATTTCCGTATGGTCTTTGAAGACACTTTCGAAAACCATAATTACAGGCTTATTTGACTGCATGGCTGGAATGACCACCTCGGCTTCGTCGCCTTGGTAGCCGTCAAGCCCAAAGGAATCTGTTTCAGGGAGGTATTTGTAGTAGAACTCTTGCATCTTTGAGTGGATTACACTTTGTATATGCCGAATCGTTCACCAGCGAAACCGCCTTCTACAATGTCGGCGTTGATGTCGTAATGAAGCACCACGGGCGGCGTGGGGCGCAGGTCAAAATACTCCAGTCGCTCGACAGGCAAGCGGAAGTACACCAACTTGTCGTAGGAGGTGTAGAGTCGCGGCAGTACAGGGTTGTTGTCGTAGATCCAGCGGCAGGTCTCGTCGTCCACGTCGAAAAGAACCGTGCCCGAGCATCGTACACTGACCTTGCCTTGCAGCACCATAAACTCGATATTGGGGTTGCCTTGCATTTGTCGGTACACCTCTTTCTGCGGCGCGGTGGCGAAGTAGAGCGTTCCTTCTTCCTGTTTCATGATTTGGAAGGCCCGCAGGCAGGGCTTGCCCTCGCTGACCGTTGCCAGCACTCCCTCGTTGTGCACGCGTAGAAAATCGAATGCTTTCTTTATGATGTCTGTTTTTTCCATAATTCGATGTTGTTTTTCAATGACTCATCATTTCGGCGGAATGCGCTTTTGCCCAGTCGATAAGGGATTGGATGTGCGGCACAAGGCTTTTGCCCGTCTCGGTGAGCGCATACTCCACGCGAGGCGGCACTTCGGGATAGAGTCTTCGGCTGATGAGGTGCAGTTTTTCCAAACGCTTGAGCGTCTGCGACAACATCTTCTGCGAGCAGTCGGCCATGTCGCGATGGAGGCTGTTGAAGCGCATCGTCCCGCGCTCGTCGAGATGGTACAGCACCAAAAGCGACCATTTGTCGCCAAACTTCTCAATCACATTGCGTATGGGACATTCCAGATAGTTGGGGTCGACAGGTTTGTTTGTCTTTCTCATGCCGCAAAAATACATAAAAATTCCCGAAAGTAACCAAGTATTCAAAAAAAATCTATTTTTTTTCGCACCGTAAAGGTCTGGAAACAAGCAATTCACACTTTTTTGAAACCAAGCCACTTTTCAGTGCCTTCTTGTGTAGGTTACCGAAAGTAACTACTTTTGCTGCATCAAACGACACCTAATTATCAAACAAACACATTAAAAGATGAAAAACGTAGTATTGATTGGGGCGACTGGCTTTGTTGGCAGTGCCATCTTGAACGAACTGATTGAACGCGGCCACAAAGTGACCGCCATCGTGCGCAATTTGGAAAGCGCGAAAGTGAAGAACCCGCTGATCGAGTATGTGGTTGCCGATGCCACCAACCCATCGGAACTGGCTCGGATTGCCAAGGGCAAGGATGCCGTCATCAGCGCCTACAACCCCGGTTGGGCTAATCCTCGCCAATATGAGGAGACGCTTGAGAACTATCCCAAGATTGTAGAGGGAGCAAAACGGTCGGGCGTGCGCCGCTTGCTGATTGTGGGTGGTGCAGGCACTTTGTTTGTGAAGCCTGGCGTGCGCCTCATCGACACTGGCACGCTGCCCGAAGCATGGCTGCCTGGCGTGAAGAGCCTCGGCGAGTTCTACTTGAACACGCTGATGCAAGAGAACGATATCGACTGGATTTTCTTCTCGCCCGCAGGCAACCTCGGCAACATGACCACCGGAACACGCACCGGCAAGTACCGTCTCGGCAAGGACGACATGCTCTTTGACGAGAAAGGCGAGAGTTTCATCTCCGTCGAGGACTACGCCGTTGCCATGGTGGATGAATTGGAGCAGGAAAACCACCACAAAGAACGCTTTACCGCTGCTTATTAATTTCGGCAAAGCGTAGCATAATAGCCGCCAAGTCTTGATGATTTGGCGGCTATTGTTCTATATAACACAATTTTTGCAATTGTCTATCAACGCACAAAGACATACCGTCCCAAACCAAACAGCAAAAAGCCCACAACAATACTGACGGTCAAATAGACCAAGGCCAGCCCAATTTGTCCGGCATTGTTCAGTCGGAAGAAATCGGAGGCGAAGGTCGAGAAAGTGGTGAAACTGCCGCAAAGACCTACGGTTAGCATGAGATAAATCTCCTTGGGCAAGGTGGTGTAACGCTCGCCCAATCCTATCAACAGACCCAATAGGAAACATCCAATCACATTGACGGCCAACGTCCCCCAAGGCATGTTGAGCCAGCGTATCGACTGGCATGCATGGCTTGTGAGATAGCGCAATGCACTACCCATAGCACCACCTAACATGATAAACAAAACGTTCTTCATAGCGGTGGCAAAAGTATGAAAAAATTCCGCAACTCAAGCCTTTGCCCGAGTTGCGGATTGTTTTGGTGAACCGCTCATACTCCTTTTCCCATCTCAAAAGCTTCCTGCAACTTCGGGTTGCCTTCTATCTCATGCGTTTCGGTCACACCGCCACAGAACAGATGGGCTTTGAGGCTGCATTTCCCGAAGCAGTCAATCCATCCTTGCAGTCCGCTCTCGGCACGCTTCGGGACGAATGCTTCGTCCTCGGCAGCCGTGGTGAGCAGGTAGATGTCGCGGAACTTGTAATCCTTCGGGAACATCGGGTTGAGACGGTCGATGAGCGTCTTCATCTGTCCCGACATCTCGTAGTAATAGATCGGCGTTGCCCAGCATACCACGTCCGCGTTCAGCACACTCTCCATAATGGCTGGCACATCGTCATCGAACACACATTTGCCGGTTCGCTGGCAACTGAAGCAACCGATACAAAACTTGATTTCCTTGCCACGAAGGGAGATGATATCCACTTCGTTTCCGGCGGCTTTCGCGCCTGCGGCAAACTGCTCCGCCAAGGCATGGCTGTTCGATCCAGCCCTCATGCTGGTTGATATTACGACGACTTTCTTCATATTATTTCAGATTATCGTTAAAGAACTGTTCTATCTTGTCGTAAGGAATAACACCCGCTTCATCATCATAGAGGTCGATGTGGACTGCACCAGGGATGATGAAAATTTCCTTGTTACCAACGGCCGTGGTCTTGCCAGGCTCAGGCTTCTGCCCAGTCATCTTCTCAAAGGCACCCTCGCTGAAGTAGCGACTGTGCGCCTTCTCACCGTGGATGAGCAGCACAGGGCGGTCAATCTCGTTGGCGTAGGCCAGCAGGGGTTGATTGATGAACGATTGGATGCCGATAATATTCCATCCGTCGGTGGAGTTGCCGCTGCGCTCATGGTAGCCCCGTGGGGTCTTGTAGTAGGCGTGATAGTCCTTGACAAACCAAGGAGCATCATCCGGCAGCGGGTCAACAACGCCTCCCACACGGCCATAGTCGCCCGTCTTATAGATTTGGGTACGGGCATCAGCCATCATCCTGCGCATATTGTTGCGAGCTTCGGCATTGTCGTTTTCGTCAAAGTAGCCGTTGGCGGCATTGCGGCTGATGTCGTACATCGTCGAAGCCACGGTGGCCTTGATACGAGGGTCGAGAGCTGCTGCATTGACGGCCATGCCGCCGAAACCACAGATGCCGATGATGCCGATACGCTCAGGATCCACATTGTTGAGGTTCGACAGGAAATCAACTGCGGCAAGGAAGTCCTCTGTGTTGATGTCGGGCGAAGCCGTGCGACGGGGTTCACCGCCGCTCTCACCTGTGTAGGAGGGATCGAAGGCGATGGTCAGGAAACCCCGTTCCGCCATGTGCTGGGCATAGAGTCCGCTGCTCTGCTCCTTCACGGCGCCAAACGGCCCGCTGACGGCGATGGCCGCCAACCTGCCCTCGGCCCCTTTGGGCGTGTACATGTCCGCCGCCAGCTCGATGCCGTAGCGGTTGTGGAACGTCACCTTCCGATGCTCCACCTTGTCGCTCTTGGGGAACTTCTTGTCCCACTCCTGTGTCAATGTCAATTCTTGTTTCATATTGTCGTTGTTTTCGTTGTTTTTGTTGTCGCTCTTGCAAGCGGTCATCATTCCGAGGGCGCACACCATCGCGCCGAAGAAAAATATCGTTTTCTTATTGTTCTGCATTTTCATTTTTTCTTGGGTTT
>JAFSJF010000127.1 GCA_017439405.1 Bacteroidales bacterium | reverse complement strand
GGTTGTCGGGGTCGCCATATTTCATGCCCATGATGTTCTCCATGTTCTTCATGCCAGCGTGGACCTCGTCCATCAGGCCAGCGGGGAGTTGGCAATTGTTCTGGTAATAGGCTGTGCAGCATTCCGTTGTGATGGTCAAGCCAGCAGGCACGGGCAGCTTGAGCAGGCACATTTCGGCCAGGTTGGCGCCCTTGCCGCCCAGCTCGTTCTTCATCGAAGCATTGCCTTCAGCGGTCTTTCCGCCAAAGGTGTAAACGTACTTTGTCATCTTTTTAATTGATTATTAGTGATTTAACAGAAATTCGGTCTTGCAGAAAAAGAAGTTGCAAAGATAGTGAATTGTAGGAAAACTACAAACATAGGCTACGTATTTTTTTCGGAGTTTGCCCTTGATTCAAGATAAGTTGTCCTAACCTTCTCATTTTGAATGATATGCTTTCTTTTCATTTTTCTTGCTTCGTACCCCAAAAAAAATATCTATCTTTGAACCCCGAAATTCGGAATTCTTCCTTTCCCTTGTTTCAACTCTAAACTTTCAACTATCAACTGATTATGTTCCTCATCTTCGATACCGAGACCACTGGTCTTCCCAAAATTGAAAACGCGCCTCTGACCGATTTCGACAACTGGCCGCGCATGGTGCAATTGGCTTGGCAAATCCACGACCAAAAGGGTCGGTTCGTGGAAGCGCACAACTACCTCGTCAAGCCTGAAGGCTTCGAGATTCCCATCAGTGCCAAGATGGTGCATGGCATCTCCACCGAACACGCAGCGAAATACGGCAAGCCTTTGGCCGAGGTTCTTGACCTTTTCCTGCAATCCGCTGCCAAGGCGACGCACCTGGTGGGCCACAATATCGACTTCGACCTCAACGTGTTAGGTTGCGAGTTTCTTCGCCTGAAAGGTGAAAACCCGCTCCCGAATTGGCCCAAAGTGGATACCTGCACGGAGAAAACAGCCTTGTTTTGCCAAATTCCAGGCGGCAAAGGTGGCAAGTTCAAGTTGCCGCGTTTGGGCGAAATCCATCATCTGCTTTTTGGCGAGGGTTTCGAATCGGCGCACAACGCCTCAGCCGACGTGGAAGCTACGGCTCGCGTTTTCCTTGAATTGGTGCGCCGTGGCGTACTTGACAAAACCGACCTTCAAGTTGATTCACAGTTCATTGCCGACTTCAAGGCTGCCAATCCCGACGTGATTCAGCCAGCTGGCATCAAGGTGGAAGCCAACTTCGACATGGACGAAGTGCATGACAACGTGCCAGAGTTTGGCGATTATGTTCCCAAGCATTTCACGCACCTGCACGTCCACTCACACTATTCCATGCTTGACGGCATGTCGAAAGTGCCCGACTTGGTGGCAAAATGCAAGAAGAACGGGATGTTCAGCCTCGCTCTCACCGACCATGGCAACATGTTCGGTATCAAGGACTTCTCAGACACGGTCAACAAGGAAAACGGCAAGGTGAAGGATGCAATCAAGGAAGTCGAGAAAGAAATAAAAGGAATAGAAAATGGCGAAGGTGGGGCAATGGGCGAGGAGGAAAAGGCCTCGAAAATCGCCGACCTTAACTCTCAACTCTCAACTCTCAACTGTTTAAGCCTATTTTCGGTATCGAAACCTATTGCGCACCCGTCAGCATCGACAAGCGCGAGGGTAGGCAAGACCGTGGTTGGCACCTTATTTTATTGGCGAAGAACAAGACGGGATACCATAGCCTTTGCAAGTTGAGCAGCATCGCCTATACCGAGGGGTTCTATTATAATCCTCGCATCGACCACAGCCTTTTGGAACAGTATCACGAGGGTGTGATTTGCAGTTCAGCCTGTCTCGCGGGTGAGGTGCCGCAAAAGATCATGAACGGTGACATAAGAGGGGCTGAGGAGACGATACAGTGGTTCAAGAACCTTTTTGGTGACGATTATTATATTGAAATACAAAGACATAAGACCGACAAGCTTGGTGGCGACACCGAGGTTTACGAGCGCCAGAAGGAGGTCAACAAGATTCTCTTGCAGCTGGCGAAGAAGTATGACGTGAAGGTCATTGCGACCAACGATGTCCATTTCGTGGAGGAGGAACACGGCGAGGCCCATGACCGCCTTATTTGTCTTGCAACGGGCAAAGATCTTGACGACCCGTCGCGGATGCACTACACCAAGCAGGAATGGCTGAAGACGCCTGCCGAGATGGGACGCATCTTCTCCGACGTGCCTGAGGCCTTGGAAAACACGCAGGAGATTGTCGATAAGGTCGAAACCTACAGCATTGATTCCGACCCGATTATGCCCGTGTTCCCGATTCCTGAAGAATTTGGGACCGAGGAAACTTACCGACAAAAATTCACCGAGGAAGACCTCTTCAACGAGTTCACCCGCGACGAGCATGGAAACGAAATCATGTCGCACGACGAAGCTGTGAAGAAGGTGCAGAAAATGGGTGGCTACGACCGCCTGTATCGTATCAAACTCGAGGCCGACTACCTTGCCGAGTTGACTTGGAAAGGCGCCCACGAGCGCTACGGCGAACAACTGTCCGACGAACAAATAGAGCGCATCAAGTTCGAGCTTCATGTGATGAAGACGATGGGGTTTCCGGGCTACTTCCTCATCGTGAGCGACTATATCCGTGCGGCACGTGAAGAGCTTGGCGTTTCGGTTGGGCCGGGTCGTGGTTCGGCGGCTGGTTCGGTGGTGGCGTATTGTTTGAAAATCACCGATTTGAATCCTTTGCAATACGACTTGCTGTTTGAGCGTTTCCTTAACCCCGACCGTATCTCGCTGCCCGATATCGATGTCGATTTCGACGACGACGGACGAGAGCGTGTGTTGGAATGGGTGACCAACAAATACGGCAAGGAGAAGGTGGCCCACATCATCACTTACGGCACGATGGCCGCCAAGTCGGCCATCGCCGATGTAGGACGCGTGCAAAAGGTGCCTTTGGCCGAAGTGAACAAAATCAAGGGCTTCATCCCGGACCGTGGCTTCGACGAGGCTCAAGTGAAGGCCGTCGATGGCGAGTTGCCGAAGAAAATGCCCAAGGTCAACCTGAAGAATTGCTACAAATATGTGCCCGAACTGCATAAATTGCTGGAAGGCGACGATCCCAACATCGCTTCAATGCTGACTTACGCCGAAGAACTGGAGGACACCAACCGGCAAATCGGCATCCATGCCTGCGGCGTCATCATTGGTGCCGACGACCTGACTAACGTGGCGCCGGTTTGTACCGTCAAGGACAAGAACACAAAAGAGGATGTCGTTGTGACTCAATACGATGGCCATGTCATTGAGACCGTCGGACTCATCAAGATGGACTTCCTCGGCCTGAAGACCTTGACCTTGATCAAGGATGCCTTGAAGAATATCAAGCGCACCCGCGGCATCGATATCGACATCGACCACATCCCGATTGACGACAAGCAGACCTACGACCTCTATTGCTCAGGCAACACCATCGGCACGTTCCAGTTCGAGTCGCCCGGAATGCAGAAGTACCTGCGTGAGCTTCAGCCTTCGGTCATCGGCGACATCATCGCCATGAACGCGCTCTATCGCCCTGGCCCGATGGACAACATCCCTGACTTCATCGCCCGCAAGCAAGGTCGGCAAGAAATCAAGTATGACTTCGCCTGCATGGAGAAATACCTGAAGGACACCTACGGCATCTGCGTCTATCAGGAGCAGGTGATGTTGCTGTCGCGCGAGCTTGCCGACTTCACTCGAGGCGAGTCTGACACGTTGCGTAAGGCAATGGGTAAGAAGCAGTTGGCCAAGATGGAGGAGCTATACGAGAAGTTCATGAAGCAAGGTGTGGCCAAGCTGACCCAGACAGAAAACCTGCCCGAAGACGAGGTCAGGAAACGCCTCGAGAAGATTTGGGAGGAATGGAAGAAGTTCGCTTCCTATGCCTTCAACAAGTCGCACGCGGCGTGTTACTCGTGGGTGTCGTACCAAACGGCCTTCCTCAAGGCGCACTATCCCGCCGAGTTCATGGCGGCTGTGCTCAACAACGAGTTGGGCGACATCAAGCAGGTGAACTTCATGACGGAGGAATGCAAGCGCATGAAAATCGCGGTGCTTGGCCCCGATGTGAACGAGTCGCAATACGAGTTTTCGGTCAACGAGAAGGGTGAAATCCGCTATGGCATGGGCGGCATCAAGAACGTGGGCGAGGCGGCTGTGGCAGGCATCGTGGCCGAGCGCGATGCCAACGGCAAGTTCAAGGATTTCGGCGATTTTTTGATTCGTATCGCCGACAAAAGCCTCAACGTCAGGGCATTGGAAAGCATGGGCATGGCTGGTTGCTTCGACAGTTTCAAGGGCTTCCATCGCGCCATGCTGTTCAACATTGCGCCCAACGATTCCACCCCGTTCTCCGAAAAGGCCATGCGCATGGTGGCCTCTTTCAACGAGCGCAAGAACTCGTCGCAGATGGACCTGTTCGGCTTCGGCGACGATAGTGGGGTGGAGGAGGCTTTCTCCATCCCGCTTCCCGACTGCGAGCCGTGGTCAAAGATGAAGGAGCTGGAGATGGAAAAAGAGGCTTTGGGGTTTTACATATCCTCTCATCCGATGGAAGTCTATCACTTGCCTTTGAAGTTTTTCGCCAACTGCAACGTCGAGACCTTGAAGGCCGCGCAAAACGACCCTGAGAGGAACATCCGCCGTGCGGTGCGCATTGGTGGGCAAATCACTCGTGCAGAGGAATTTACAGCCAAAAACGGCAATCCTTACGGGCGCTTCACCATCGAAGACCAAACTGGCGCTTTCCAGTTTGCCTTGTTCAAGGAGAACTATCTGAATTGCCGGAACTTGCTGACGGCAAATTCCTTCGTCATGCTTTACGGCACTTTGGACCGTCCCTTCCCGAGAGCAGGCCAAGCCCCTGACGACATTCCGCAGACACTTGAAGTGCGCTTCACCGAGGCACGTCTTTTGGATTCGCTGTTGGAAACCACAAACAAAACCGTTTACATCAAGCTGAATGTCTCCGAGATGAACCAAGAGAGCATGCACGAACTGATCAAGGTTGTAAAGCAAAATGCTGGAAAACAGAACTATAAGATTCATCTTTTCGATCCTTCGGGCAAGAAATCGTGCAACATGACACCTGTCAAAGGCGGCATCAACGCACAGGAGGTTTTGCCGCTCTTCGAGAAGATGCCTTTTGTGGAATTTGACTTGCGGTAATCGGAAAAATATGTACTTTTGCAAACTCTTTACAAAACAATCGAATCAAAATAAACTAAACAGATTAAAACTATGGCAGTAATTCAAATGACTGACGACCGTTTTGAAGAAGTCGTCCTGAAATCGGAAATCCCTGTAATGGTGGACTTTGGCGCCACTTGGTGCGGCCCTTGCAAGAAGGTTGAACCTATCATCGAGGAACTCTCGGAAGAATACGAAGGCAAGGCGATTGCCGTGAAGTGCGATGTGGAGGAATGCCCCGACACCGCCGCCAAGTTCGGCATCATGAACATCCCCACCGTGCTGTTCTTCAAGGGTGGGCAACCCGTAGATAAGAACGTTGGAGCAGCCCCCAAAAAGGTGTTCGTGGAGAAATTGGAGAAGTTGTTTTAAATGCTGAATGTGGAATGTTGAATGCGGAATGGCGCGAAGCGACTGTAAGTTTCGCACAATTCCGCATTCACAATTCCGCATTCACAATTCCGCATTTCCTTTGGACTTTACGATCGACAGGAACCGGCTCACGCAATTCGGTAGCCTCGAGTTTTTGGCACGTCAAATCGTGGAAGGATTCATCACGGGCTTGCACAAAAGCCCATTCCATGGTTTTTCCGTCGAGTTTGCCGAACATCGCCTCTACAACACGGGCGAACCCATCCGTCATATCGATTGGAAACTCTATGGCCGCACCGAAAAGCTCTTCGTGAAACGTTACGAGGAGGAGACCAACCTGCGCTGCCAATTGGTCATCGACCAAAGCTCAAGCATGTGCTTCCCAGTGAGGCAAAAGATTGATTTTGAACATCCCAACAAACTCTTTTTCTCCATTTATGCCGCTGCCTCTCTCCTGGAACTGATGCGCCGCCAACGCGATGCCGTGGGTCTGGACTTGTTTGACGAAAAGATTGCATTCCACGAGCCAGCAAAATCGTCAGTGGTTCACAATAAACTTATTTACAGTGAGTTAGAGAAATTGATTGACGCCTACGACAAAAACAACCGCAAGACCACCTCAACGCCGCAGTGTCTCCATCAGATTGCCGAGATGACTCACCGCCGCAGCCTTGTGGTGATTTTCACCGACATGCTCGATGGTTTGGATGACTACAAACCGATGTTCGAGGCATTGGAACACCTTAAATACAATAAGCATGAGGTCATCTTGTTCCATGTCTTCGATAGCACTTTGGAACAAAACCTCGACTTCGAGAACCGCCCTTATCGTTTCGTGGATTTGGAATCGGGCGACACGTTGAAAATCAACCCAATAGAGGTTCAGGAAACCTATAAAAGAATCATGACTGAGCGAAAGGAAGCATTGCTGCGACACTGCTACCAATACCAAATCGACTATGTGGAAGCCGATATTAATAAGGATTACAATCAGGTGTTGACGAGCTATTTGATTAAAAGGGCCAAGTTGGGATGATAGCCTTCAGCCTTAATCGTTATAATGTATTTCCTCCAAGTTCTCCTGGATCATCTCCTTCAGGTATTTCATGATGCTGACGTCGGTCATGGGCATGCCGTCGAGGGCTTCCTTGATCTCGTCGGTGTCGAAGACGAACTCGCCGTCGTCGGTGATGTGCTTGTAAATGAAATGGATGTCCTCGTGCGCCGAAAACAGCATCACCAACGAGCCGGCCAAGTCGCCCATCGGGGGACGGTCGAGGTGGTCGTGCTGGAACCAGAAGTTCAACGTGGTACCTTTTCCGACTTCGCTCTCTATCTTCATGCCACCGCCGGCATTCTCGGTGTTCATTTTAATTAATGGTAAACCCAAACCGACCTTGCGTGTGGTGCGCGAGGTGGTCCAAGGGTCGGTGACGCGGGCCAGAAACTCAGGCGTCATGCCCTTTCCGTTGTCCTTGATGGTGAAGGCGTAGATGTTGTCTTTCAGGCTGTCGCGGATGGTCAGTTCCACGAGGGTCGAGTTGGCCGCCGTCGAGTTTTCCATCAGGTCGTAGACGTGTAATGATAGCTCTTTCATGGTCTTGTTTTTGACTTCGGGACACGAGACTTTTTGACTATGACCATTGACCATGACCATGACCATGACCATGACCGATTTCACGGGAATGCTGAAGCTTCAGCGCATGGTGAAAGTGGTCATAGTCATAGTCACAAGTCATAGTTCCTATTTCTCGCATCCAATGTGTAAACTTATACTGTTCATTAAATCATCCAAAAAGGAGTTGCAGTTTTTCTTTGGGTTCAGTGTCGATGTAGCGTCCGTCCTCGCCGTGGAGCGTGCGGCGGAACTCGTCGAAGGTCTTGTCGTACATGTGCAGCACGCAGTGCACCTCGCCGATGATGTGCAGAAAATGGGCGTCGCTGCTCTTGGTGAAGTTGAACTTCTTCAGGTAGGCGTATTTCTTCAGGAAGTCGGGCTTTGTGACGTGCTTTGAGATTTCCAAGGCATCGGCCTTGATGTCGGGCGGCACGAAGCCCAATTGGCTCACCAAGCTGCTCGCGGGCTTATTGACATGCGCCGGGACGAACAGCCCGCCGATGTCGTGCACCACGTCATAGAGTTGGTCCAGGTCGGCATCGAGCGCGCTCCACAGCAGCCATTCCTCGTCGCCGACCACTTCCTCGTTTTCATCGACAATGAGTTGGTAGCCAAACTTTTCCTCATCCAATGGGATATGAGGGAGATGCTCGTCGAGGAATTCTTGGAACTTGTCCAATTGCTCGTCGTTCTCGAAGTAGGCAAGGGCATGGGCTTCTTCCTGCGTGGTGATTTCGACGCCGCCGATGACGAGGATGCCGTTCTCGCGCCCGATCTTTTGCGTCACCTTCACCTGTCGCGTCGTGTTGTGGTCGCAGATGGCGATGATGTCCAAATGCAGCTTCTTGGCTTGCTCGACGATGGCGGAGGGGCTCATATAGAGGTCGCCGCACGGCGAAAGCACCGTGTGCATGTGGAGGTCGGCCCTATATGCGTTTAATTCCATAATATGGTGTTTTGTAGGGCTGTCACATTGTGGCAGCCGCAATATCCCGCGATTTGCCGTAAGCGGCTGCCGTGGTACGACAGCCCTACAATGCCAATTATTTGTTGTTTAACAAATTATAAACCAATCCAGCGATTTCGTAGGTCGGCAGCGAGGTCTGCAGGATAGGCAGGTCTTCGTCGTTGCTTTGCTCAATGGTCTCGTCGTTGGGCACGAGGTTCTTCACGAGGATGATGCAGGCCAATTCCTTCAGCGAGGCCACGGCCATCACGTTCTTGTGGGTTTGCAGCGTGATCCAGATGTTGCCTTCCATGGCATTGCCCATCACGTCGCTCAAAAGGTCGCTGATGTAGCAGCCATCTATCTCTCTGTCAAGGCCGTTCTCGCCCGAGAGGACCTTCAGGTTGAGCTTTTCGACTAATTCCTTTACTTTCATTTCAATATGATTTTGATTGTTGATTTCTTGTTTTTGGACTGCAAATGTAGTAATTATTTCATTACAGCGCAAACTCAAACTCGATGCCCACGCTCCAAGGCGAAGGGTTGTTGGCCTTTGTCCCGATGAGGATGTCGTCTTTAGTGATGACGGGCGAGAGACGGTAGCTGCCATAAACGCCGATGTTGAGCATGTTGGCGATGCTGTAGCTGATGCGCGTGGCGGCACCGTATTCGAAGAGGTTCATGGCCTTGACACCGTTATACATGGTGTATTTCGTGCGGCACGTTTCTGGTGGAAGCGGTTGCCCCATATCGTCGGTGACGTAGGTCTTGTCCACCACTTTCACGCGGCGAATGGCGTTGATGCCGCCATAAACTCCTAAGTCCCAATTGATGCCCCATAAACGAATGACGACTCTTTGCATCAGTTCGCCACGAATTTGCATGTTGCGCATGATGGTTTGGTCGTGGAAGGGATGGATGTCGCTGTCTTTGTCAAGATGGACGTAACGGTTCCAATCCAAGCCGAGACCCATACCTATTTTATATGTCTTGCCGTAGAACCAACGGCGACCGAAGGCGAAGTGGCGGTTGAAGCCGTTCCATGTGGCGTTGCCAATGTTGTAGTCATATTGGAAGAACGTCGATTTTTGCCAACCCTCCTCCTTGATTTTTGGGAAGGTGCCGTCTTGTCCACCAACACGACGCGTATTGGGTACAACGGTGATGTCGCCGCCATGTCCGGAGATAGGGCAGGAGTCGTAGAAGCCGTTGTAGCTTACGTTGAGCTTCTTGCCATCTCCCAAGTCTTTGTTGAACAGTTTGACACCCGTAGAGTCGGGACTCGCCTTATAATAACCCAACAACACGCCGTCTTCACCTTCCACATTAAAGAAAACGTCTTGATTTTTGACGATTGTCGAAAACATGATTTTCACGCCGTCCTTTTCCTGAACGAGGTTGAAAGAACGCTCGGCGGGTTTTTGTTCGCCAGTGAAATAGGCGGCTTGCGGCACGCCGTAGCCAAAGGCATAGTCGAAATAGGGGTAGAGGTCGGCTGATTTCTCGATTTCGGCCTTCATCTCAAGGGCGGTCTTGTCGCGCATGGTTTGCCAGGCGCAAGCGCAGAAGCCAGCCGTCAGCGGACTGGAGAACGAGGTGCCGGCGGCATTGGAGTAGCGACCATTGTTTGGCTCTGCGACCTCGGCGATGCCGAAGGCCACCACATTAGGCTTCATTCGCTTGTCGGCGGTGGGGCCGTAGGAGCTGAACGCGATATGGCGGTAGTCCTCCAAGTCGTTGTCGATGCCGCCCACACAGAGCACGTTCTCGGCATCGGCGGGCGTGATGATGGTCATCCATCGTTTGTCGTCGCCTTCGTTGCCGGCGGAGTTGCAAATCAAAATGCCCTTCTCGACGGCTTTTTGGGCGGCCTTGGCCACATACGAGGTGCCGTCCATGTCCTTGGTCCAATGGCGGTCCTTGCCGTAGCCGAGCGAACTATTGATGATGTCGGCGCCGTTCTTGTCGGCCCATTCCGCGCCTTGCGCCCACCACACCTCTTCCTTGAAAGGCTCGGGATCGATTTCGGTGCGTGCTAGGAGGAACTCTGCCCCTGTCGCGAGGCCCAGCATTTGTCCTTCGTCGTTGATGCCGGCAATGCAGCTCAGCACCATCGTGCCGTGGGTGCTCCAGCCATAAACGTTTTCCTTGCGGTTAGGGAAGTTGTAGGTCTTGACAATCTGATTGTTATCGCGCAGATGCTTGAATGCGGGATGGGTGTCAACCTTTGGGAATCCGCCATCCATCACACAGATTCTCAAGCCTTTGCCGTTGATGCCTTTGTCGATGAAATGCTGGCCGCCAAATCGTTTCAATTGGTCGGTGAGGATGTCATTGTAGTTGCTTCCTATTTCCTTGCATTTGGCTTCAATGCGAGCCACGGTTCCGTTGGAAACGATTTCCTGCACCCGATCCACAAAAGGAAATTGTGCAATCAAGGTGGCGTTGTCGTCGGTGGCTTCGATGCCGATGGCGTTGAGCCAGCGCGACTCTCCGAAAACCTCTGTGGAATAAGCGTTTACAGCATTTACATAACTGCCGTTCAACGGATAGTTGCTGATGTCGTAAAGGTCGGCGCCACTTTGTTGGTAACGTTCGATGGCTTTCGCATCAAAATAGGAGTAAGGGTCGAATTGGGTGTCGTTTTTGTCGGTGAAGAACACCCAATAGCACTTTTCTTGGGCCATTCCTGCCGTGGCAAGCAGTGCCAAAATGGCAATGATAAACAATCGTTTCATAGTTGTGAATTGTTGATAATAAGTCATTTTTGTTCGTTTGGTTTCCTGTATTGCTCGTCGAGGTTGAAGCCTTCGGGATGCTTGGCTTTCACGTCCTTGTAGTAGTCCCAGATTTCGGCCAAGTCTTTCTCGTAATCGCCTGTGGGATAGAAGATTCGCTCGATGCCGCAATACTTCTTCTTGTAGTCGATGAAGCCGAGGATGATGGGCACGTTGGCACCTTGTGCGATGACGTAGAAGCCTTTTTTCCAGTGCTTTACCGCTTTGCGCGTGCCTTCAGGACAGATGATGAGGTGGGTGTCCTTGTTTTGGCTGAACATGTCGACCATCTGCTCCACGAGGTGGTTTTGGTGGCCACGGTTGACGGGAATGCCGCCAAGTTTCTTCAGCAACCAGCCGAGGCCAGGATATTTGAAGAACTCGATTTTGATCATCACCTTGAATTTCATGTCGTAGTACCAATAATAGCACAGTCCGACAAGAAAGTCGGCGATGGCTGTATGCGGCGCGACGATGCAGACGGCGTTGCCCAATCCTTCAGGCGTTTCGTTGACGGTGGTCCACCCGCCGAGGCGGAGTCCCCATTTCCCTATTGTCTTTTTGAATCCCATAATTTATAAGACTTTCCAACCATCCATCCGCTTTGTGGCAGAGGAGAAGTTGACACCTATTTTATATAGTTTGCGCTTGGTTTATCGCCAGGATTCCCCGCTTGATTTCTTCGTTTGGGATTCCTAATTGATAAGTTCGGAATTTTTTCATTCATGGTTACCGCATTTGAAGTTTATGCCGCAAAATTAAGCAATTCTTTGTAAAACAGGTTTCGCGTTGGTATTTTTTCTATTTTTGCCTCACACAAATAGTAAAAAATCATCGATAAGTGAAATAGAGAGATTGTTATAACATAGTATAAACCAAAGCATTGACTGTTATTCGCGTTCACCAGAAATGTAGGAAGTTTCAATTTGAACCCGAAAAAACGATAATAGTTATGGATTAGTCCATTCCGTAAAATGAAGCAATGCTCATGCCAGTTTGGTGTGAGTTGCTTATTTCGGAATGGAGGTTTTCCTACTACCTTGGTGAACGGATAAGACATAGGCTCACACCTTTTCTTATCCCGACGGCAGATGATGGCAGTGCCCAACGAAAGCCTAATCTGCATGAAAGACAAAATCATATCGTTATACAATCGTTTTCGGAATCTAATACTATATGGTATCATCGGCGGCTTTTGCGCCGCGCTTGATTTTGGCATCTATTCGCTCCTTTGCCATTTTGAGGTGTTGCCTTACCTTTGGGCAAATGTCATCAGCACCCATGTCGGCATTTTCACCTCTTTTTTGCTCAACCGTTCCATTAATTTCAAGGTGAAGGACAAAACGTCCCAACGCTTCCTGTCTTTTTATGCCGTGGGTTTGACAGGTCTTGGGTTGAGTTCGCTCATGCTTTGGCTGATGGTGGATAAGGCTGGTTGGAACGAGTTGGTTTGCAAACTGATGTCCATTGTGGTAGTCGCTCTTGTGCAATTCATTCTCAACAAATATATCACATTCAAACAAAAGAAATGAAAGACACGCTTTACATCGTCATGCCGGCCTACAATGAGGCGGCAAACATCGAAGAAGTGATTCGCCAGTGGCATCCCGTCTGCGAAAGGATTAATGCAGAGGGGAACACGGCAAAACTCGTCATTGCCAACGACGGAAGCAAGGACAACACGTTCCAAATCATGCAGCAGTTGCAGGAAAAATACCCTTGCCTTGTGCCGATTGACAAGCCCAATTCAGGGCATGGGGCAACGGTACTTTACTTGTATCGATATGCCCTCGCTGAGAAAGCGAACTTCGTTTTTCAGACTGATAGTGATGGACAAACATTGCCGGAAGAGTTTTGGCAAATGTGGGAGAATCGCGACAAGTTCGATTTCCAAATTGGCACGCGAGGTGGCAGGCAAGATGGCGCAAGCCGCGTGTTTGTGACCAAAACGTTGCGTTTTGTGGTTTGGCTGATGTTCCATGTTTGGGTAAAAGACGCCAACACGCCTTTCCGCTTGATGAACGCCGAGAGGCTGCAAGCCATTATGCAATATATTCCCGATGACTTCTTCTTGGCCAATGTCGCCGTGAGTGCCATTGCCGTGAAGAAGAATGAGAAGATTGCTTGGTATCCCATCACTTTCCGCCCGAGGCAGGGCGGCGTGAACAGCATCAACATGAAGCGCATCTTCAAGATTGGGCTGAAGGCTTTGGGGGATTTTAGGAGAATAAACAAGAACTTGAGATGAAAAAACTGTATTTTGCACTAGACCGTTTTTGTGGAAAACGTTGGTTTCCGCTGATTTTCATACCTTTGGCAACCTGTTTCCTGTTGTTGTATTCCTACACGACTTCTCCATTGTTCTTGAATGATGGGATGGACAGTGCCGTGTTTAAGACAATGGGCCTTGCCATATTGAAAGGTAAGATACCCTATGTGGACATTTTTGACCACAAAGGGCCTGTGCTCTATTTCATCGATGCTTTGGGGCAATGGATGATACCCGGTCGCATGGGGATTTTCCTTCTTCAAGTGATTGGCCTGAGTGTGGCTCTGTTCTATATGTTCAAGACGGCACGGCTTTTCGTAGGCAATGCATTGTCATTTCTTGTTATTCTGTTCACTTTGTTCATTTTCGGCGGTATCATCCAAGAAGGCAACCAATGTGAGGAGTGGATGATGTATTTCTTTACGGTGGCTTTGTACTATGCGCTGAAATACTTTGTCAATGATTCGGGAAGCCCTCATCCGATGAAATACAGCCTGTTCTATGGCTTTTGTTTCGGAATGTCTTTTTTCATCCGTCCCAACGATGCGGTGGCTATGATGGGTGGGTTGATGACAGGTGTCACAATTTGGTCGGTTTACAACAAGGAATACAAAAACGCGCTTTTGAATGCATTGTGCTTTGGGGCGGGTTTTCTTTTGGTCGCCGTTCCTATAGTTTGCTACTTCGCTTGGAATAATGCGCTTGGCGATTTGTGGTATGGTTTGATTGGTTTTAATAATACTTATTCTGGTGGCATAATTAGTATGTTACTCTCATTACTTGGCAGAAGAAAAGAATCATTGCTTCTTTTGTTTGTTATTCTCGGTGTAATGGCATATGATACTCGATACAAAGATGTCTTATTTATCGTAGTACCGATGATGGTTTTAGGAATAGTATTGTTAGGCATTTCATACTATCGTCATTATTATATTGTCTTTATTCCCATTTTTGTTATTTACTTTGTGTTATTACTTTTGCAGAATAAATCAATTATGGCCATAGCAATAGTTGTGTTTTGCTTCTCGTTGCAAGCAGATGTGTTAAAGTCATTTGTTAATTTGGCATTGAAAGATATGAGATGGAAGATAGAAATGTTGAGGAGTGAAAAAGACTTCATCGGCTCCTTTTATGAAGAATCTGATAAATTGCTCTCTCATATTCCTGAGAATGAAAAGGATGAGGTTTGGAATTATAATTTAGGATGGGAAGATAGGAAATCTTCTTTTTCTGTTTTATATCATTTCGGCATAGTTCAGTGTAATTTGATCACCTGTGGAGCGGATGACAAACTCCTCAACATTGACGATGTTGCAAAAAAGATGCCTTTATGGGTTGTAATGGAAAGAAAGGAAAACGATAATATTGTTTTACCAAGCCGATATGATTTGGTTGCCAAAACAGATACAACCATTTGCAAGATCGAATTATACCGCAGAAAATGAAACCCTACGACTTCCTCGTCATCGGCTCAGGCCTATTCGGAGCCACTTTCGCCCATTTGGCGAAACAGGCAGGCAAGCGTTGCTTGGTAATTGACAAACGCCCGCATTTGGGTGGCAATGTCTATTGCGAAAACGTGGAAGGCATCAATGTGCACCAATATGGGGCACATATCTTTCACACATCCAATAAGGATGTTTGGGACTTCGTGAACCACTTTGTGGAGTTCAATCGTTACACGAATTGTCCTGTTGCCAACTACAAGGGACGGCTTTATAACCTGCCTTTCAATATGAACACCTTCTATCAGATGTGGGGTGTGACCACACCCGAGGCGGCATTGGCTATGATAGAGGAACAACGGGCGATGGTAAACCTTGCTGGTGAGCCGCAAGACCTTGAGGAACAGGCCTTGAGCTTGGTAGGAAAGGACATTTACGAGGCCCTTGTCAAAGGCTATACCGAAAAGCAATGGGGTAGGCCCTGCACAGAGTTGCCCGCGTTCATCATTCGTCGCCTGCCGTTGCGGTTTGTGTTCGACAACAACTATTTCAACGATACCTATCAAGGCATACCTATCGGTGGTTACAACAAGCTCATTACCGGACTTTTGGATGACATTGAAACACGAACAAATGCGGATTTCTTCGCTCATCGTGACGAACTTTCGTCTTTGGCGGAAACCATCGTCTATACCGGCCCGATTGACGAATTTTACGGCTATTGCTTTGGCCGATTGCAATACCGCACCGTCCGATTCGAGCAAGAAGTGTTGAATGTCCCAAACTTCCAAGGCAATGCGGTGGTCAACTACACGGAAAGGGAGATCCCTTATACGCGCATCATTGAGCACAAGCATTTCGAAAGTTTCGGTCAGGCAGTATACGATAATCCTAAAACTGTGATTTCAAAGGAGTTTAGTGTTGAGTTTAAGGCTGGAATGGAACCTTATTACCCCGTCAATGATGTGAAAAACAATGCGTTGTATGAACGATACAGGGCATTGGCCGAACAGGAAAAGAATGTGTTTTTTGGCGGACGTTTGGCGGAGTATAAATATTACGATATGGCCCCGACGATTGAGCGGGCGATGGAATTGGCCAACAGGATTGTGGCATAAAAAAGTAGAGACGTGCCATGGCGCGTCTCTACAAGTATCTGGATTTATTTGATTTACCAAATATTAGCCCTCTCTTCAGGCGCAATATACATCTTGCTGCCTTCCGGGATCTCGAAAGCCTCGTAGAAGTGCGGCATCGAGCCGAGGGTGCGGTTCACGCGGGCTTCGGCGGGCGAGTGCTCGTCGGTCTTCACTTGCTGCTCGAGGTACTTGTCGCGCGAATTGTTGCGCCAGATGGTGCCGTAGCTGATGAAGAAACGCTGGGCGGGCGTGAAGCCGTCAATGCTCTTGTTGGCCTTGGCCTCGTCGGTCATCTGGTAGGCGTCCCAAGCCACGTTGAGGCCTCCGAGGTCGGCGATGTTCTCACCGAGGGTGAGCTGGCCGTTGATCTTATAGCCTCTTACGTCGAATTCGCCGAAGAGCTTGGCAAGTTGGGCGGTGCGCTCCTTGAACTTGATGGTGTCGTCGCCGTTCCACCAGTTGTTTAGGTTGCCGTTCTCGTCGTACTTGCAGCCTTGGTCGTCGAAGCCGTGGGTCATCTCGTGGCCGATCACCACGCCGATGCCGCCGTAGTTGACTGCGTCGTCAGCGTCCATGTTGAAGAACGGGGGCTGGAGGATGGCGGCGGGGAACACGATTTCGTTCATTTCAGGGCTGTAGTAGGCGTTCACGGTCTGTGGAGTCATGTACCATTCTTCCTTGTCCACCGGCTTGCCGATTTTGGCCATGTCAATCTCGTTCTCGAAACGGATGGCGCGGTGCACGTTCTGGAAGTAGGAGTCGGGCTTCACCTCGTATTTGGTGTAGTCTTTCCACTTGTTCGGGTAGCCTACCTTCACGTTGAAGGCGTCAAGTTTGTGGAGGGCCTTGGTCTTGGTTTCGTCGCTCATCCATTCAAGTTGCTTGATGCGCTCGCCCAAGGCGATGCGGAGGTTGCCGATGAGGTTGAGCATACGTTCCTTGGCCTCGGCGGAGAAGTGCTTCTCGACGTAGATTTGGCCGATGGCCTCGCCCAAGCAGCCGTCGGTGCTGTTCAGCACGCGACGCCAGCGGGGTTGCTGCATCTGAAGGCCATAGAGGTATTTGCCGTAGAACTCGAAGCTCTCGCCCGAGAGGTCATCGCTCAGCATGGAGGCGCTGCCGCGGATGGTTTTCCACTTCAGGTAGTCCTTGATGGTGCTGAGGTCGGTGTCGACGATGATGCCATTGAGGGCAGCGATGTAGTCGGGCGTGCCCACGTTGAGGCTTTCGATCATCGGGGCGCCGGCATTCTTGAAATAGGTGTTCCAGTCGAAAGTGGGCGTGGATTTCTGCAATTCGGCAAGGGTTCTCATGTTGTAGGTCTTGTCGGGGTCGCGGAGTTCCACGCGGCTCATCGAGTTCTGGGCCAGTTGGGTCTCCAAAGCGAGGATGCCTTGGGCCTTCTTCGCGGCCTCGTCGGGGGCGGTGCCGGTGAGTTCGAACATCTTGGCGACGTGCTCGACATACTTGTCGCGCATCTCCTGCGATTCCTCCTTGAGGTAGTCGTCGCGGTCGGTCAGGCTGAGGCCGCCTTGATAAAGGTGCATGATGACCATCTCTGCGTTTTTCGGGTCGGTGCTGCCTCCGGCACCGAAGAAGCCGCCTATGCCTTCGCTGTGGAGCTTGCCCATCAGCTCGGCGAGTTGGGCCTTGTCGGTCATGTTATCGATCATCTCGAAATAGGGGAGCAGCTCGCTGTAGCCGCGCTCGTTGATGGCCACGGTGTCCATGCCGGCGTTGTAGAAGTCGCGGATTTTCTGGGCCACGCTTCCTTGGGCGGCGTTTTCATCCTTCGAGACTTCGTCGATGATGTCCTTGATGAGCAGTTCGTTCTGCCGGTCGATTTCGGTGAAGGCTCCGAATGACGGATACTCGTCAGGAATCGGGTTGTTCTTCATCCAATTGTTGTTGCAATAGCGGAAGAAGTCGTCCGCAGGGTTCACGGTCGTGTCCATGTTACTCAGCTCGATGGCGGGAGTAACTTCTTTCTTGGGTTGTTCGGCTGGCTGTTGTTTCTCAGCGCAACCCGCTGCCACAGTGCCTAGAATCATCATGGCGATCAAGTTTTTCGTTTTCATTTAATTATGTTTTAAAAAGATCATTATTCAACACCAAAATTCTCAATTATCGATTAAATCCTCCCGTCCTTAATGGTTATCGTGCGGTCCGACATGGCGGCCAGATCGGGATTGTGGGTGACGATGACGAAGGTCTGGCCCATCTCGTCGCGGAGGCGGAAAAAGAGCATATGCAGCTCCTCTGCCGACTTCGAGTCGAGGTTGCCCGAAGGCTCGTCGGCCAGCACCACGGCGGGTCCATTAATCAAGGCGCGAGCCACGGCGATGCGTTGTTGCTCGCCGCCCGAAAGTTGCGCGGGCTTGTGGTCTTTTCTCTCTGTAAGGTTCAAGTATTCAAGCAATTCCATGGCTTTTTCGGTAGCTTCCTTCTTGCTTGTGCCAGCGATGTAGGCCGGGATGCAGATGTTCTCGATTGCCGTGAATTCGGGCAACAAGTGGTGAAACTGGAACACGAAGCCTATTTTTTGGTTGCGGAACGCGGCCAAGTCGGTGTCGTTCAGCTTGTTGACCTCCGTTCCGTCAATCAAGAGCAGCCCTTGTTCGGCCTTGTCCAAGGTGCCGATGATGTGGAGCAAGGTGGACTTGCCTGCGCCCGAAGCGCCCACGATGCTCACGATTTCTTTTTTGGCGATATTCAGGTCGATGCCCTTGAGGACTTCGAGGCTGCCATAGGATTTGCGTATGCCTGTCGCTTGGATCATAGTTGTATTTTGCGGCAAAATTACGGATTATTCTTCAATGTCGGATAGGTTGATTTCGTCCAAGAGCAACATGGCGCGGTCATAGTCCTGCGTGAAGACATATACCGAGGCTTCGCCTTTGATGGGGATGGCGGCCCAACCCGCTACTAAGCTCTCTTCCTGGAAGTTGCGGATGAGGAATTGTATGCCGTTCTCTTCAAGAACGCTGCTGATGTACTCCGCGTTTACGACCGAACCGGCATAGACTTGTTTGATTTCGTTTTCCATGACTTGTTATTTTGAGGTTTCAATGATTTTGTCGTTTTCGCACGCCTCGCGTTCCCATTTCACGCACATGATGATGGAGTTGACGAAATACACCATGTACATCAGGGCGAGGGCTAACGTGACCTCACGCGAGGTGAGGAAGAGGTAGATGCTGGCGATGTTGATGACGATCCAGAGCCACCACTGCTCGGCGAACATGCTGACCATCAGTATCATGGCCAAGACCTGTGCCGAGGTGACGAAGGCATCGATGAAAGGATGGGCGTCGCCGACTTGCCTCATAATGAAGCCCAAGACGACCGTGGCTACGGCAAGGATGGCGGCATACATCCAGCGTTGGCCTTTTTTCATGTGTATCTTCTTGACTTCGTGCGTTGTAGCATTCATGTTCTTCGACCAGGCACGGAAGCCCACAAACTGCATGACGAGGTTATATACGCTCACGAGCATGATGCCGAAATTCTTGACAGTCAGGTTGATGTAAATCATCAGGCAGGCACTGATGACACCGAAGAAATAGTTGGACAGCTTGCCTTTGCCGCCCAAGACCACGTTGATGACGCCGATGATGGCCGCGATGATGGAACAGACCACGCAAGCCTTGACCGCCGTGGGCGATAGGGTGGGGTGGGACCGACCGAAGGCTTCGGCGTTGGAGGTCAGCAAGGTGACGGTCGTGATGACGGCGCACACGGTCACGAGCCAGATGATGTCGAAAGGCTTCCAACCGGAAAGCTCTTCTTTTATCAATGCTTTGAATTTCTGCATTTTGAGTTGTTTTTGTTGGTTTTTTCGGGGACAAAGGTAATAGTTTTTTTGGATTGCGTTGGTTTATATGGAAAATCGGTGCAAAAAAGAGACAGCCGACTATCCTTCGGCTGTCTCTTTCCCGACATAGGCATGACGGGAGAGTCTCATTCAACGACCAATTTCCGATAGCAAACACCTTTGCCTTCCACGGTGATGCGTAGCGTATAGACGCCAGCCACCTTTGGTGCGGTGACGGTCTGTAGTGACGCACGGCCCTGCGTCTTTGCCACGACACCCATTGCATTGATGATTTCCACTGACGTTGCACGCAAAGTCTCTACCTCGGTCATGCCAAGGTTGACGATTTCACCACGTGCCACAGGGTTCGGGAAGAGGTTCACATTGTGAGTCCATTCGTCCAAGCCCGTGTTGCCACGGAAACTGACCACGTAAGGATTATCGAAGCCGCCCACGACGGCGTTGGTCTCGTATTGTAGAGACGCAAAATTTTGCGTCTCTACGTCACCCGTCTCTACGTTGTAAAGGCCAAAATGCAGTCCGGTGGCCTCGTCTCCCGCCACGGTCAGGAAGGCCATGTAGCGGTCAAGCGGCTCC
>JAFSJF010000126.1 GCA_017439405.1 Bacteroidales bacterium | reverse complement strand
CGTGTGCCTCACGCAGGGTTTCATTGGTGGCACTGCCGACGGCAAGCACAGCGTCACCCTCGGGCGCGAAGGCTCCGACTTCACCGCGGCCATCTTCGCCAACTGCCTCGATGCCGAGGAAGTCACCATCTGGAAGGACGTAGACGGCCTGCTCAACGCCGACCCGAAACGCTTCGCCGACACGGTCCAACTGCCACATATCCCCTACTCCGAAGCCATTGAGCTGGCTTTCTATGGCGCCACCATCATCCATCCCAAGACCATCAAGCCGCTGCAAAACAAGGGGATAACGCTCAAGGTGCAGTCGTTCCTGAACCCCGACCACGAACCGACCGTCATCGACGGCAACCACCGCAAAAACGACGAGAGCATCCCGTCGTTCATCGTCAAGGACAACCAGACATTGGTCTCCATCTCGCCCCGCGACTACTCATTCATGGACGAGTGCAACCTGAAGGCCATCTTCTCCGCCTGCGCCGACCTGAACATCCACGCCAACATGATTCAGACCTCCGCCCTGATGCTCTCGTTCTGCTTCGACAGCGACAAAGCCAAGCTCCGCCAACTGATGGCCAGCCTCAAAGACAGTTTCAGCGTCAAATACAACGAAGGCCTGCAATTATTCACCGTCAGGCACTATCAAGAAGGCTTGGAAAACGAGTTCGTCAAGGGCAAAAAGATCCTCATCAAGCAAAGCAGCCGTTCAACCATACAATTCGTACTAAGTTGAAACCCATCGCTCACATACAGACCGATTTCCCGACCAAGTTCGGCATTCCGCGTCAGAGTGGCATCGTCGCCTCGCTGCAAGGGCGCATCGTATTTGAGCCGGAATACCGCAACGTGGAAGCCGTGCGCGGCTTGGAGGAGTTTTCGCACATTTGGTTGGTTTGGGAGTTCTCGGAGGCTGTGCGCGACACCTGGGCGCCGACCGTCAGGCCGCCGCGCTTGGGCGGCAACGTGCGCAAGGGTGTGTTTGCCACGCGCTCGCCGTTCCGTCCGAATCCCATCGGGCTTTCGTCGGTGAAGTTGGAAAAGATTGAAATCGACCCGAAACTGGGTCCCATACTGTACGTTTCAGGCGCGGATTTGATGGACGGCACGCCCATCTACGACATCAAGCCCTACATTGCCTACACCGACAGCCATCCCGACGCCGTCAGCGGATTCGCCTCGAAACCAGCGGAATATCTATTGGAAGTGGATTTTCCAGAAAACCTCTTATCGAAAATCGCACCCGAAAAACGCGAAACCCTGATTTCCGTCCTTGCCAACGACCCAAGGCCGCAATACCAAGACGACCCTGAAAGGGTCTATGGCATGGAGTTTGGCGGAATGGAAGTGAAATTCCGTGTAGAAAACGAACAGCTTACGGTGCTGAATGTAAGCCTTTAACGTTCCGACTCACCCTTCACGCCTGGTTTCATATAGGCCGGACGAAACGAGATGTCCAAGTCTTTCACCTGAATCGGGGTTTCCGAAGGATTGTAAACGAAAATCTTGAAATGCTTCGCCAAGCGCAAAGTCGAATCAACGGGCAGGGCAAAGGTGGCAAAATCCCATTGCCCGACCGTCGTAATCTCGTCTTGAATCGGATAGTATCTTGCATCGCCATTTTCTTCAGAATCATACCATTGCACGGCAAGCACCGCTTCATTCGCAAGGCCGCTTTGGCAGACCATGAACGACACATTGACCTTTTCCCAATCCTCACGAAGGTTGGCCATAGGCAAGTCCAAAGTGTAGCTGTAAGGCTGTTGCGCGTCAATGCTTATGGGCTTGCCGAAATGGAAATGCCCTTCGTCGGCAAACACGGAATAATCATCAACGAAATCATTTGGATACAATTCCCGTAATGCCAACGCGATACGATTGGCAACAAGGTGTCGGCCCTCGGCATAATAATGCTCCGTGGTCCAGTTTTGGTCGATGAAATTCACGTCGCGGACGAGGTTTAGGTTATCGACCACGGTGACACCCTCCAAGTCACCGTAACGCTTCACCAAATAATCTCGGTTCATCTTCATTAGAAAGACCAAGTCCTTGCCCACCAACTCATTGGCTTTGTCCACATTTTCAGCCAAGAGATTGAAAACCAAATTCCAACCTCGCTCTTGGCACAACTCGACAATCTTGTCAAAATCCTTGACGCGCGGATTGTCGTCACGAATTTGGAAAGCGTATGCCTTGATGTAATGACAAGCCAAGTCGGTCATGGCATCGTCACGCTGTCCTTGCGGGTCAATCCAACCATGCCAGGCCATCGCCGAATCCCATTGGTGGACGGTCGTCCACTCGAAATCGTAAGGGAACTCAATCGGATCTTTCTTCCAATGCTTGCTGACGATTTGGTCCCATTCAGCCTCGCCGCGAATCGGATAGGCCTTGAAAGCCAGCAAGAAACGGTTCACCAAAGGCGGATAATCCCGTAAAAGCACAAGCTGCTTCTGAAGCGCCGTCTCGAGCCTCGAATAAATCCATCCAGCGTCGAAAGAGCGGAGGTTCATCGTCACCACAACGGTCTCTACGGACGACTCTTTCGGAATGATTTTCAGCATGTTATAGTAAATCTCGGCATGAGAGGCGTCCTTGGTCATGTCGCCGCAGCGCAGGTTCGGGAAATAGGTCCAAACCATGTCGCTGATTTTCCTTTGGTCGCTCTCCGCCCAGCCATAAGTGCGGTTCGACGATTCACCGAGATACACGATGCGGCAACTATCGGCCACTACCTGTCTCGGCAGATTGACCATGTCGGAATGGGCCTGCAAGTCATTCTCGTAGAACCACTTGGAGTAAACCCAATTCATGGCGACCAGCAGCACTGCAACGATTCCTATGCGTATCAACAACTTCTTCATGGTCAGAACTGGAAATAGATGAACGGGAAACTATTGACACTCGAACACACGATGACCAAGAAAATGAGCAAGGCGTAAATCAACCACCTGACAATCATCGGTTTGCCTTCGCACCAAGTGTCGAAGCGACCGTTGAACAGCAGCAAGTCTGAGAGGATGAACAAGCCGAGATAAAGCCAAATTTCCGGCTTGACGGCCAAACTTTGACCGCCACCGAAATTGGTGACTGCCGCGACGAACATATCACGCATGTTGGCAAAATCCGTGGCGCGGAACATCACCCAAAACAGCGTGACCAGCACGAAGGTCTTGGCGATGCGCAGCACGTCAAGGCTGATACTCAGCCATTTGGACTTCGGTTCCAACGCAGGAACATGTTGTTTCAGCGCCTTCTCGACGATGTGCAACAAACCGTGTGCGAAGCCCCAAAACAGGAACGTCCAAGCCGCGCCGTGCCAAATACCACTTAGCACAAAGACGACCATGATGTTGAACGCCCAACGCCCGAACTTCACACGACTGCCGCCGAGCGGGATATAGACGTAATCGCGGAACCATGTGGACAGCGAGATGTGCCAACGGTGCCAAAACTCACCAATGTTCTTGGCCAAATAGGGCGTGCGGAAGTTGTCGCTGATGTCGAAACCCATCAACTTCGCGCTACCCAATGCAATGGTGGAATAGCCGAAGAAGTCGCAGTAAATCTGGAAACTATAGAAGGCCATAGCCAACATCACGCTCCACGAGTTGAATTCCGCCGGGTTGGCGTAAACCTCATCGACGTAGGCTCCCAAATGGTCGGCCACCACCATCTTGATGAACAGGCCGAACAAGATGAGCCTCATGCCTTTGGAAATGTTCTCGTAGCGGAAGTCCTTATGCTCGTGAAGCTGCCGCAAGAGGTTTCCCGGTCGCTCAATCGGGCCCGTGACCAATTGCGGGAAAAACATCACATAGAGCGAATAATAGCCGAAGTGCCGTTCTGCCTTTTGATGGCCGCGATACACCTCAATGACATAGCTCATGCTTTGGAACGTGTGGAACGAAAGGCCGATGGGCAGGATGATGTTCACCGAAGTGTGCACATCCAAGCCTAATTTTTGGCACAACCACACGAAGTTTTCGTTGATGAAGCCCAAATACTTGAAAACGAACAGTACCAGCAGCGTCGAAACCACGCTGATGACGAGGTAGGTCTTTTTCTTCTTGGGTTCGTCGGCATGATTCTCAATCAGGATGCCCGCCGAATAGTCGATGATGATGGTGACGAGCAGGATGAGGATGTATTTGGGCACAAACCACATGTAGAACACGCAGCTTGCGGCCAACAGCATCAACCATCGTGCCTTTTGTGGCAGCAGGTAGAACAATGCCACCACAATCGGCAGGAAAATGACGAACTCTATGGAATTAAAGACCATGTTATCGGTTCATTACCAATCACTTAATCTTCGTCATCCCTGTCTGCATAATCTTGCCGTTTTCGTAATCATAGATGTAGGTCATGATGTAGCACTGGTCGGCATTGTAGGTGGAATCCAAGACGATGCTGCAATTTTCGGTGAAATCGTCTTCGGCATGGAATGAGCCATTGTACACAAGTTCGCCGTCGGCACCGTTCAGCGTGCCACGGAACACGTTACGGAACACATATTCCCTATCCACACCACCGGGGATGGTTTGCCAGCCAACAATGCTGTCCTCTACCAAGCAGACCGTGACGTAATACTTGCCATTGCCGTCGCCCAAAGAGGTAAACTTGTTTTCCACACTCACGAGGCGCGATTCCTCATCGAAAGTAGGATCGATGACGATGGAAAACAACTGTGGCTCGGAAAGGGCCTCAAGCACCGGAGTGTCTATTTGGTCAACGTTGAAAGTGTAGCCATCGGTCAAATCAACATGATCGACGGAGAACAAAGGATTGGAATCGTGGTTGTTATACCAAGTGGTGCCCACTTCGGTAAGGAAGTCGGGAAAATTTCCCATGGGCTGGGCGAGATAACCCGCGTGGACACTCAGCATGAAGATGCTACTCTCACCCATAAGGTGCTGAAGCTGGTGGACATACTCAGCCGCTTCGGGGCAATTGACGCAACGCGCGCCCGTGAAGTCCTTGATGAGTACAGTCTTTTGGCCTCCCATGGGCACGACAGGTTTGTGCGTATTGTTGATGTCGATCTTGTCGCAGCCTGCCGAGGCCATCAGCAGGGCTGCCATGACGGTGATTATCGATGTCTTTTTCATTTTTTTCTTTGTTTGTTGATTGTTTTATGGCCGTAGGTCGCGACCTTTGGTTAAGAATGTATCGCCTTTCGGGCGGGGCGGGTCAGAACGACGTTGAAACCGTAAGAGTTACGCCACTCGAGGCAGGCACCGTGCGGCAAACGCCGCCCACGCAAACCACACCTTCGCTTTGGCGACCTGCACTCAGCATGACGCGCGTGGCATCGTGGATATAGCTGACCGATCCAGTGAAGTAGTGGTCGCGGTATTCCTCCACGGGGTTGCCGTAGTTCCACTTGTCGGCGATGGAGAACGACCAATGGGGCGAAATGGTGTATTCCAGCAAGGCCGCAGCCCAGTCGCCGCGCTTTTGGAAGTCCTTTTTCTCGCTTTCTCCGACCTCATAGCCTTTGTGGACCTCAGCCTCCCAAAGTCCTTGAAGCTCAAGGCGCAAGCTCTGTTTCTTGTTGATTTTGTAGGTCACGTCCAAGAAAGCGATGTTGGCCTTGACGGGCGGCGCGCCGGCATGGCCTTCGATGGTCTCAATATCGTAATACAGGTTGATGTATTGCGCCGTGAGGTGCCAATCCTTGCTGATTTTCTTGTCGATTTCGAAGTTGATGTCGCGGAAGAAACGGTGCTTGCTGATGGCGAAGAAGTTGGACGTGTAGCCCAAGGTTCCTCTCTTGTTGACCACCATTTGGCCGTTGTCCATGATGGAGTCGCGAACGATGTCGTTCACCTGGCTCATGTTGAAAGCTAATTTGGTGCCGTATTTTCCGCCAAGGGCCGTGCCTTTCGGGATGGTGTAGTTCACCTGCAACTGCGCCGCCATCTCGCCGTTGGGTTGGGTCGAGTAGGTGTACATCGAGGGCAGGCTGTGGGTGTGCGTATAATTAATAGGTGGGATGAAGTTGATGTCGAGGTCGTTTTGCGTGCCCGTGTACATAGACTTAAAGCTCATGTTATCAACGCGTTTCACCTGCAACACGGCACCAAAGCCCTTTTGGGAATAACTCAGCGAGGCCATCAAGGCCTGACCTTCCTTGTAGATGAAGTTGTTGATGGCCGACGGGTCGTTGATCTTGTAGGCATATTCGGTGCTGAAGGCCCAGTTGCCGTAGCCCAAGTTGAGCCGGGCGGCGGCGGCGCCCACGTTTTCGGGGATGTAGTAGAACAGGCTCAGGTCGTATTGCTTCTTGCTGACAAAGCTACCGCCAAGGCTCATCCTGAATTTGGAGTCGTTGAGCGCGGGAATACTTTGGTTCAAATCCCACTCGCCATCCACGCCGCGCACGATGCCACGATAGTCTTCGATGGAGAAATCGCGCTCCAAATAAGGGGCCCAATAGAAACGCTGGCGGCCATATAAACCTTTCAGAGTCACACCTTGGGTGGGACGAAGCACCACTCTTGCGCCGCGCAGTGCGTTGTCCATGCCGAGCGACCACTCCTCGTAGGAACGGAACACGAGGCCGCTACCGAACTGGTCATAGATGTCGCCCACAGTCATGCCGATGAAGCCGTTGTCGTAGGTGGCGAAGAAATTGGCCAAGCCCACGCCGTTCAGCTCACTGCGGAAGCCGTTCATTTCGGGCAAGAAAGCCTCGAAACGGATACCCGCCGAGAAGTTGCCGTTGGTGTAGTTTACTTTTCCGAAGCCGTTGATGCCAAACTTCTTGCCGTTGAGGTCTGTGATATCGATGCCCTCATCGAGCATGTAGTATTGCGCATCGGTCTGGAAGCTGCCGCTCACTTGGCTGTTTTCAAGGAACGACTGCGCGCTCGCCTTGAAGCCGAATGCCAAAGCGAGTAATGATAGTAAAAGTATTTGTTTACGCATAAATGATTCTTTTTGACTTTTGGGGACTGGACTTATTGACCATTGACCATTGACCATTGACCATGACCATTGACAATGACCATGACCATGACCATGAACATGAACAAGACCATTGACCATGACTGCTTTTATAGATAGGCAAAGGTTCAGGCCTTTCATAGAGCAGTCATGGTCATGGTCACAAGTCATGGTCACAAGTCTCGTGTCCAATTATCATTATTTCTTCTTTGCGACTTTCAGGATTTCCTCGTAAAGGTCTTCCTCGCCGCCTTCGACGTAACCCGTGTGTTGCCAAACGAGTTTGCCGTTGCCGTCGAAGAGGAAGGTGTGCGGCGGGTTGCTCACGTTCATGGCGCGCTTGAGGTCGCTGTTCACGTCAAGCAAGATGTCGAAGTCCCAGCCCTTGCCTTCCACCATAGGTTTCACCTTGGCGGTCGAGCGCGAGTCGTCGATGGAGACGGCATAAATCTTCACGCCGGTTTCGTCCACCCAGTCCTGATAAACGTCGTTCAGTGCGTTGTGTTCCTTGATGCAAGGTCCGCACCAAGTGGCCCAGAAAGTGAGCACGATGGGCTTGCCGTTGTTCGACAGTTTGGCGATGTTCACGTCCTTGCCGTCCAAGTTCTTCAGAGTGACATTCGGTAGTTCCGATTTCGATTGCGCATAGAGGCCAGTCGCGAAGAGAGCCAAAAGCAAAAGTGTTGTCAGTTTTTTCATATCGATTTAAGATTTAAAGATTTAAAGATTTCAGATTTCAGATTTCAAGATTAACTACGAATGGCACGAATTTTACTAATTCCAAACGAATTGAATTTTGCAACTTCGTTGCGGATGGGTACGAATGGCCTTGGGCGGTCAATTCGTATGAATCCGCAGCCTTGGCTGCAAAATCCGAGCAAAGAAATTCGTTTCATTCGTTCAATTCGTAGTTTCATCTTAGACTTCATTTTCTTCAAATTGACAGTATATTTCGAGCAACTTGCAATACTGCTCCGCCCTGATCGTCACCTTTTTGATAAGGTTCGGAATCAGGACGCATTCGCCTTGATTAACAAAAACCGCGCCATTTTCCCATTTCAAGGAAAAATTTCCCTCCAAAGGCATCAAAACCACAAAGGAATCGAGGTTGGTATAGTCTTTCTCCATCTCGCCCTGAAGTTGGAGGAGATTGGTCACAAAGTATTGGCAATCAACTACCTGGACAGTCTTGTTCATCACATCAGGCACCTCTGTTTTGAAACTTTCGGGCATCCTGCCGTCGATGGCCTCCACGGATTGCGGAATGTGCAGCTCGCGGCTCATGCCCGCCTCGTTGATGCGGTCCCAGTCGTAGATTCGATAGGTCGTGTCGCTCGTCTGCTGTATTTCGGCCACCATGATGCCGGGGCCAAGCGCGTGGACACGCCCTGCGGGGATGAAAAACACGTCGTCCTTTTCCACCCACTCGTGGTTCAGAATCGATTGCAGTTGATTGTTTTTCAAGATGTTGACATAATCCATTCGGGTCAATTCGCGCTTGAAGCCCATCACGAGGTCGGCGTCTTTGTCGGCTTGCATGACGTACCACATTTCGGTCTTGCCGTTGCCCAAGCCGCGCTTTTCGGCCAGTTCGTCGTCGGGATGCACCTGCACCGAAAGCCAGTCGTTGGCGTCGATGATTTTCAGCAGCAGCGGGAACTGTTCGCCATACTTGTCGAACACGCTCTCGCCCACGAGGTCGCCCATGAAGGTCTCAACGAGGTCGTTGATTTCGTCGCCCTCGAAGTCGCCGTTGGCCACTTCGCTCTGCTCGTCCCACAGGCCCGAGAGCAGCCACATCTCGCCGCAATTGGGCAGCGGACCAAAGTCGATGCCCAAAACATCCTTGATCTTTCGCCCGCCCCAGATCTTGTCCTTGAAGACAGGCTTGAATTTCAGGGGATACAAAACGGTTTGCATTGTTTCTGATGAATTTGGGTGCAAACTTACATAAAAATCCCGAATTATAAGCCAGATGGATAAAAATCGTGGAAAAGTCAAGGCCACAGCGTAACTTTGCAGCCGAACGGGTCGGGCTTCACAGCCACCCAAGTAACTAGTTTAATGTATAACCGAGG
>JAFSJF010000125.1 GCA_017439405.1 Bacteroidales bacterium | reverse complement strand
TAGTTGATAATTGATAATAGATTTTAATGCTATTTCAAAGTGGGTTTAGGCTAAAATTAATAGTTTTCTTATTACGCCTTTAAGATGGTTTCCGCCATCCGTTGGCCAGCATCGAAGGCCTTTTGCAGGTCTTCTTCCCAATGCTCCTCGCGGTACTTGCGTTTGGCTTCCTCCGAGAATCCTCCCAACTCGAAATTGGCGTAGCTCTTCACTTGGTAAGTGTTGTTGGCAAACAACTTTTCCGGTTGTCCGAGTGCCCTTGCGATGCAAGGCTCCATTGTGCCGTAGCCATTGCAGTTGCTGCCTCCCACGCCACCGTTTTGCGTTTCCACCAGCACCACGGGCATCCGCTTCGGGGCGGTGATGCTGTAGTCGTTGTAAGAGAGCCAGGGGAAAGCCAATCTTTCCAAAAAGGCACGCATCTGTCCGGTTACCTCGCCGAAATAGTTGGGCGAGCCTAATACCAAGCCGTCGGCTTGAGCAATTTCCTCCAAAACAGGTGTGAGCGCATCCTTGAACTTACATACATTCGATGCCTTCCCCTTGATCTTGCAAGCCATGCACGACATGCAGCCTTTGTAGTCGAGGGCATAAAGGCGAACGCTCTTCACCTCGATTTCATTGCTGACGGAACTGGCTCCTTCAGCGAATTTCTTAAGCATTGAGGCCGTGTTGAAAGTGGCACGAGGGCCTCCGTCGATGATGATGATTTTTTTCATTGTCGTTGTCATTTTATTTTCGTTCGCAAAATGTCACATGCACCATGTCGCCAAAAGTCTTGCCAATCTGTTTGCGGATGTCCTTCCGCAAACCAATGATGAAGCAAGGCATTCCCATCTTGACGATCTGCCCGTCATAAGGCACACCGTCGAAGGTGGCATGGACCGCCAGCCGTCCTTTCCCGAAAAGCGCCTTGATGTCGAAGGGCACCTCAACGTAGGAGGCATCCATATCCTCGTTTTGCAGGATGATGGCGTCGAATTCGAAAGGTTCATTGGATGTATTGGGCATGGTTAATTGTTTTATATTGTAAACTCCACAATAGCGCTCGCCTCGTTCCCGATGGCTAACTCGATGATGAAGCCGTTCTCTATCTCAAAAAGGGTAGGAGTGAGGCAGTCACCCAGTTTGGCAGCCACTCGGTATTCCACGCGAAGCCCTTTCACCACGAAGTCCTCGGGCAGCAGTTCCATCGCCATACGGATATAGTTGGCGTTGTTGACATGGCGGTTGTAGTCAATGTCGGCGCGCATCACCTGGATGGGTGCGAATGGCTGGCCTCCTTCTTTAGGCAGGATGATGCGACGGTCTTTGTAGTTCATCTCCAGCTGCGGCTCTATGAGCAGCGAGTTGGCCACGGCATCGTCCACGCGCTTCAGCTTGCCGTTGGCTTTATCGACAAAGGCACCCATGCTCCAAGTGCGGTAGCAGGGCTTACCTTCGGCATCATAGATAAAAGTGTTGCGGAAGCCGAACATGGGCTTCATGCCATACACCGAGGTGGTCACGGTCAGTTCTTCCTTGAAATCGGGCACGCGCATGATCTCCACCTGCCTTGAGGCCAGCAGCTGCGCCATATTCTCGCGGGCGAAGTATTCCTTTACCTGTGGCTCGCTGTCGATCCACATCTCGGAGCAGTCCTGCATCATCTGTAGGGCGGAGAACAGCTTGAGTTTGCCCTCGCAGTCGCAGGTGCTAGTGGTTACTTTATAGTTAAGGCTGTACATAAATCTTATTTTATTGGCAAAGATAAGGCTTTTATTTCGTTCAATGGCAGGTGCTAGTCATCTTCAAAGATGGGAATAATCAGTATACCAGCCGAATATTGTCACACCAAACCACATTGCCTGGACATCCGGTAAACGCCTCCTGACAGCCTGCCGAGATTTGCAAAATCAGATGGGTGGGCGTTGCATCTGCTTTATAAGCAACTTCTTGCACAGGAACCATCTTTCCTTTTGAATTGCGCGCCATGAAGCGGTTTTTGGTCAGTTTCTCCCATGATTTGTAATCGGAATGTAGGGTGATATCGCCGTAACGAATGGGTAGGCGGTGATTGTTGCGCCACTCAGAAATGCTTTTTGTGATACGTTCTGAGGCTGTGCCAACCCGATAGGCAAAAATGTTGCCATCGGCATCTTCCCAACGATGTTGCAGTAATAAAATGATTTCGCCTTCATCCCGCCCTTCTATTTGAGTCACTTTTGTGGAACCAGTAGCGCGCACCATGGCAGAGTTTTGTTTTATTATTGCTTTATAATCAAGCATTAGAGCCGAAGGGCGTTTTGTGAATGGAATGCCCATGTCAATAGTCTTCATCGGCACTTTGCAACCTTCCAGCGTCATTGGGTCAAGAAGAGTGCCTGTGAATAAACTGCCTGTGGCAAGAGCCTTGAGGTCGATGCCGATGGCTGTCACGGTTTGGAGCGTGGTTTCCAAACGACAGCAATAACCATTGCCACGCCGCTCAGGGGTGACCGAAACGGCGGCTTTCTCCACCCCGCACACTTTGGCGTAGGCATTACTCGTTCCCCAAGGCGAATCATCATTATCGTATGGGTAGGGCTTGTTTTTGCGGATAGTGTCGGTCTTGGCGACGACATACAATGTGTGTGTGTTTCCACCCAACAGTAATGATTCCTTAATGTAGCGCACCGTCCACGAGTCCATATTGCCATAAGGCAGGTACTCTATTTTTTCTTGTGCGTAGAGTGCAAAGGAGAGTGCCAACAGCACGTTTAACAATGCCCATCTCGGTGCTTTGTGTCTCATAGATTTATGGATTTATGGCTGTGAGGACTGTTTCGCGCAGTCTTCCATCTCCTCGTTCAACATTTCCTCGAACATGCGCACGGAGTTGGAAAGGCTGTATTTTTTGGCAGCTTTGGCATAGAGTCTCTCCATATAATCGCGTTCCTTTGGATGGTCAAGCCAGTAGTCGATGGCGCGGGCGAGGTCCTTGGGACTTCCTGCCCTGAAGAGGCTGCGACCGTCAAGGGCGAACTGCGGTGTGGCACTGACTTCGGAATTGGCAATGACGGGCACCAAGCCCGTGGCAAAGGCTTCGATGCACGAGATGGCCTCGCTTTCCATGTCGCTCGCGTGCACATAAAGGTCGGCTTGCGACAGCAGGGCAATCAACTCGTCTTGGTTCTTGTATACAAATTGGGGCGGATGGGGCAACGTCTGGCCCAGTGCCACGTATTCGTCGTATTTTGGTCCTTGACCTGCAAAGACGAGCTGGATCTTGTCGGCATATTTTGAGTAGGGCACGGCATTGATAAGCACATCTTGTCGTTTCTCGGCCGAAAGTCGTCCCACCATCATGATCAGTATTTTGCCTTCAAACTCGGGTGACTTGGCAGGCCGTCCTTCGTCAAGGTTGCGGTGTCCCGCCTGGAGGAATGCATCCTGGATGCCGTTGGAGATGACATGGATTTTGGCCGTGTAGCCGCGTTGCTTGATTTCGTCGGCCATAAACTGCGAAGGCGCGTGGATGTGCCTGAACTTGTTGTAGAGAAAATCCCTGAAACTGATGTATGTGCCGTTTTGGATCCAATCCACCTTGCCCAGCCCCACCGACGACCATAGGTTTTGCGGTTGGATGTGAAACGCGGCGGTCGAAGGCTTTCCTATCTTGTCGGCATAGTGTTTAGCTTCTATCTCAATGGCGAATGGCAGGAAGCAATGGATGATGTCGGCCCATTCAACCGCCTCGTGGATGGTCTTTTTCTCGTTGGAGGCGAAGTTGAAGTTGTGCTTGTCCATCAACGGTTGGAAAATGGGCATCTTGTATGTGGGCAGGGCAAAACGGTCGTCGCCCGGCTCGCCTGAAGTCAGGATTTTCACCTCGTGGCCGCGCTGGCGCAACTCTGCTGCAAAACGCTGTGCCGAGATGCTGGTGCCATTATTGTTGGTATCATAAGTGTCTATCACAAAGAGGATTCTCATAAGAAATGGTGTAAAAATATAAGACCGCAAAGGTAAAACCCTTTTGTAGGATAATAATGTCCTTAAAACGATATATTATGTTCTATTTTATATATTACCGAATTAAACTATTGTTTATTTTTGCAGCATTATTTAAAAAATCAATCATTTAAATTCCATCAAATATTGTTCTAGAATTAAATACCAATAGATTAGGCGTATGTTTACTGAAAAGAATAGAAATGATGGTTTGCCTGTTTTGAGCGATTCGTCGAGTATCATAAGGCGTACAGCATGGAAAAACAACGAGATAATGGTGGCCGAAATTGAGAATCACACGGAGGTAGGCATACCACAATACTTCCACACCAGTCATTATGCCGTCCTATTTGTCACGCAAGGCACGCTCAGCGGAAAGATTAATATGGTCGATTTCGAGATGAAAGCACCTGCTGCCGTTTACATCTTTAACGACCATGTGCTGCATTATAACAGCAGTAGCTCCGACCTAAAGGTTCGTCTTCTATCGCTTTCTCCGGTGATTGCCGAGGAACTATCGCTCTCACTACACTACGAAAAAGTACACTACGCCTATGTCCGTCCTGCCTCACAGCTTGACGAGACAAGCATGCAGACCATTATGCACTATCTTGACCTCTTGGTGACTCTGATGCAGAAGGAATCCCAAGGAAGGCGGGCAACCATTATACAACTCATTCAGTCGCTTTCATCTTTCCTTTATGAATTTCATGCTAACAGCCTCTCATCTCAGAAACCGTTTTCGCGCTTTGAGGAACTGGCTGGACAGTTCCTCTCGCTGGTTGATAAGCATTGTCATGAGCACCACAACATCAAATGGTACGCCGATATGCTTCACCTTACGCCGGTCTATATCTCCAATGTGGTGAAACAAGTGACGGGGCGAACAGCGGGCGACAATCTCACGGATTGTTTAGTCTTAAAGGCCAAGTCGCTGCTGCTGACCTCCACGCTCTCTGTCCAGCAGATCTCCGACCGACTCGGTTTTCAAAACCAAAGCCATTTCGGCACTTTCTTCCGTCGGGCCGTGGGCATGAGCCCCCAGAAATTCAGGAGGGGAGATTGACCATCAACATGTTTTTTTTACCTAACCCAACAATAATTCCAGAACTATTTAGTTATTCTTATGTAAATAGCCATGATTGACTTTTTCCGAAAATATGTTTCTGTCGTCGCCCTCATCCTGATGGGCTTGTTCCTCCTTGACCTTACCAACACGGCCCAAGAGGATTTGTGCGTCATGGAACAAACTGAGATCCTGACTAATATGTCGTTTGACGGTGATGAGTTTGACGAAGACGAGGATTCGGAGTTTTTGCTCAACAGTCCATCGGATGGTTTGCAATGCCAATGTGACTTTGGCCCAGTTACATCCCTAGGCGAGGAACAAAATGAAAATCTATGCTCGGCGGCTTTGCGCCTTGGACAGGTAAGGCGTTACGCCCCAAGGAAAAGCTTGGCTGATAGCCATAACTATATTATCACGAAAAATAAAAGAGATGGTACGAACTTCGGTTCGGACCATCTTTTTTTGTCCGATAAGTCAACTTTTTTCTTTATAACGAAAGCGGTCAATAATACATCATTGGCCGCTTTCACAAATCTACATCCATGCTCATTGTTATCGCAATTTTAACCCTAATCGCAGGCATCGGGGTGTTTTTAGTAGCCTGCAAGATGTTGAGTTCCAGTCTTGAAAGTGCCAGCAGTGCGGGCTTGAAACGACTGTTCGCCAAGATGGGGAATAACAAGTGGCTCGGCGTGGGCATCGGCACGGTGGGCACGGCGGCCATACAAAGCTCTGGCGCGGTGACGGTGATGGTCATCGGCTTCGTGAATGTCGGCATCATGTCGCTTGCGCAGGCCGCCACGGTCATCTATGGCGCCAACATCGGTACCACGGTCACCGCGCAACTGGTGGCCTTGGGCATGTTTGGCGGCAACGGCATCTCCACAACGGTGCTCTTTTCGGCTTTGGCTGGCGTCGGGGCCTTTGTGATGATGTTCTCGAAACGCGAGAAGTGGAAACAAACCGGCAGCATCCTAGCGGGTTTCGGCTTGCTGTTCGTTGGTCTCGGCATCATGTCGGGCGCCATGGATGAATTCGCCGCCTTGGATTCGGTGAAACAGTTTTTGGCCACCATCCGTAACCCCTTGCTGATTGTGTTCATCGGTGCATTGCTCACGGCCATCATCCAGTCGTCATCGGTGCTGACGTCCATCGCCATCACCATGGTCGTGGCGGGACTGCTCTCGCTCGACCAAGGCATCTTCCTCACGATGGGTTCCAACATCGGTTCGTGCGTGGTGGCGATTTTGGCCGGCATGACCAGTGGCCGAAATGCCAAACGGACGGCCCTCATCCATTTGTTTTTCAATGTGATGGGTGTGGTGCTGTTTTTGCTTATCGCCTTGCTTCTTCATCTTTTTACCCAAGGGGATTGGGGATATGGGAGGATGTTTGAAGCTATGTTCCCGCATGCCCCGCAGGTGCAGCTGGCCATGTTCCATACCGTTTTCAACGTCTGCACCACCTTGGTCGCACTGCCTTTGACCAACACCTTGGTTCGCTTGGTGTGCCGCCTCATTCCCGACGATGTCTATGAGCTTCGCGACGACAAGTTCCATCTGCATTTCCTTGACGACTCGATGCTGGTCACGCCCGCCTTGGCTGTCAGGCAGCTGAAGGCTGAAGTTGAAAACATGGGCGAGTTGGCACACGACAACTTCTGCCGTGCCATCCATATCGTCACCACATTGGATTTCAGCGACTTGGAGGAGTTTAAAAAGACAGAAAACGAGCTCAACTTCCTGAACAGTGAGTTGACCCGTTATGTGGCGGTGCTCTCTGCCAAGCGACTTAGCGAAACGGATAGTAAGTACCTCAGTTGCAGCGTGAAAAGCGTGAGTGACTTGGAGCGTATCGGGGACTATGCCGAAAACATCGTGGAATATGCAGAAAGCCTGCAAACCCAGAATGCGACATTCTCAAAGCCTGCCATTCAGGAAATCAAGGAAATGGAGCGGAAGATCACGGCACTCTACCACGAAGTTATGAAAGCCTACCACGACCTTGACTTCACGGCACTCGAATACGCTTATCAGATTGAGGAACAGATTGATAGCTTTACGGAGACCATGGAGTCGCAGCACATCAAGCGGCTTGTGGCCGGACAATGCACCCCGCAGGTAGGAGCCGAATACATCTCACTGGCTCAAAACGCCGAGCGTGTGGCCGACCATTTCATCAACGTGGGCAAGAGTATTAGGAGTTTCGCTTAGCCCAAACGTTCACAAAGGAATTGTAGTTTCATGACCGTACTCGATGTCGTCTATGTGCACTAAAAAAAGTGCAATATTTTTAGTTTTATGCACTAAAAAAGTGCATTATTGGGTTTGTCTCTAGACGTTATTAGATATCATCTCACAAACAGGATCTTCCCTAAGAATCTTCGGAGCGGACTTCCCAGCCAGCACCAAAACTTTCTTGCCATTACGATAGATGTGGAGCTGCCGTGAGCGGACCACAGCTGTCAGGTCCTTGTCGTCTTGCAGGGCCAGCCAAAGACGATGGTACTCGCCATCCTCATCGAATAGCTTCTTCTGCAAATGGGAACACATATTTGCGGTGTCGATGGTCATCATGTCAATCTCTCAATGATTTCAGCGTCAGTTTCGTTTAGCGCTTGCAAAGATACGCCTTTTTGATGACTCCCAGAAGATAGTGGAGCTTTCCCAAAATCCGAGCAAACCAAATTATGCGTATTTTTACAGCCTAAAACTTGTCTATTATGAAACGTTTCATATTGATATTCATCTTGTTATTACAGTTGACAGGGCTGATTTCCTGCCGTGAACAGATATCTAACACTTCGCCTGCCCTCATCCCCGAACCGAAAGAGTTCCAGCAAATTGGAACGCGATATCACAAACTAAAAGAAGTCATCGTCGATTCCATCACCAGTTTTGCCAACCCCGATGAGTACCGGTTGGTCATACGAAAGGGAAAGGTCCTCGTTTCGGGCAACGCTGTTTGGGCCAAAAGTACCCTTTCCCAATTAACGGATGATCAAGGCTGTGTGCCCAATGTGGAAATCCACGACTGGGCAGCATATCCTTTCCGGGGCTTTATGCACGATACGGGTCGCAACTATCAGACCATCAATATGCTTAAGGCGACACTGGATTTGATGGCCTTCTACAAACTGAATTATTTCCACTGGCACCTTACCGACTATCCTGCATGGCGCATTGAGTGCAAGGTTTATCCACAACTCAACGACCCTCAGTACCAAAGGAAGGGCCGTGACGAAGGAAAGTTCTACACATACGACGAAATCCGCGAATTGATCGCTTACGCCCGTGAACGAGGCATCACCGTGGTGCCCGAGATCGACATGCCCGGCCATTCCACTTATTTCAAGGACGCTTTTGGCTTCACGATGGACTCGAAAGAAGGCCGTGAAGTGCTCGAGAAGTGCCTTGAAGAGTTCTTCCGTGAGATTCCGAAGTCTGATTGCCCTTATATCCACATAGGTTCCGACGAGGTGTGGATCGAAGACCGTGAGGGATTCATGCAATGGATTGAGAATGTGATTGAAAGCTATGACCGTCAGGCGATTGCATGGGACCCTGGATTGCCCGCTTCCGACCATGTGATCAGGCAGATCTGGAACGAGGCGGCTGGCTCCAACGCCGCCGCTACGACGAAGGGTGGTAAGTACCTCGATTCATTCGTCGGATACTTGAACTACTACGACCCGATGCTGTTCACGAGCCGCTGTTTCCTGCACACCGCCGCCGCGCAATCCGTCCCCGACACAACTAAAGCTTTGGGTGGCATCCTCTGCCTTTGGAACGACGTGCGTGTGGACAAAAAGGAAAACATCGCCCTGCACAACGGCATGATTAATGGCATGATGGCTTTCGCCGAGCGTTTTTGGAACGGGGGCAATGCGGGCGAGGTGGAGAACGAAAACCTTTTGCCCGACCCTTCGACCGAAGCAGGGCAGAAGCTGGCCGCCTTCGAGGAGAAAATGGTCCTTCACCGCGACCGTTTCCACAAGGACAAAATGCGTTGGGCTCCCAATGCGCAAATCCGCTGGAAGGTGAAGATAGATGAACATGAATCACTTGCGGCCTACGGTGGCATTGTTGACTTGGATGCCTTCTGCCAAACGAAACATATAAGTGTAGGCGACACGGCCCTGGCTACGGCACAAACCGTCATCACCGCCGAGCGCGACATGGATGTTGAGGCTTGGATAGGCTTCTGTGTGCCAGCACGTTCCAACCGCAATGGCTATGGCATTGGACAGCAAGGCCGATGGGAAGGCAATGGTCAGTGTTTCGTGAACGGAGAGGAGATTCTGCCGCCAAAGCCGTGGGATGAGCCTGGGGCCTACGACTATCATTTCAACACTTGGGGCAAGCCCGAGGAAGAGCAGCCCTTCACCGACGAGCAGCTTTATTGGATGCGTCAACCTGCTTGTATTCACTTGAATAAAGGCAATAACCTCGTGGAAATTAGAGCACCAAAGACCTACAAGGGCCTTCGGTGGAGTTTTTCGTTCATCCCCCTCATGAACTAACAAAGATGGTCAGGCAAGCGTTTGGATCAATTCCTGGGACCAGACGATTTACGACTTCGACGTAAGTCTTTTCAGCGACACCAGCACCAGCGGAATGCTGACCATCAACGTCATTACCTCGGCGATAGGCATGCTGAGCCAGATGCCTTTCTGGCCTATGATGGGAGTGAGCAAAAACATGGGAATCAGCACGAAGACGATGCTTCGGCAGAGGGCGATGACCACCGATTCCAAGGGCCGCTCGATGGCGGTGTGGAAACTGCAAGCCACAATGTTGACGAACGACACCAAATAATGCAGCGTGACGTAGGTGGCAGCCACCGTGGTCAGCGCCTGCAACTCCAGGTCACCGTTGCTGAAGGCACTTGCGATGCCGTGTTTGAAAACCAACACGAGCAGATAAACCCCAATGCCGATGCCACCTCCGAGAAGCAAGGCATTGGCCAAAAGCGACTTGACTCTTCTGTGATTTCGGGAACCGACACTGTACGACATCAAAGGATACATGGCTTGCGACAGGCCGAAAATCGACATGTTGACGATGAAGTTGAGGTAGCAAACGATGGTGAACGCTGCCACACCCTTGGTGCCAATCTCACGCATCAGCACGAGGTTGAAGATATAGGTCGTGACTGCCGCCGAAACCGAGGTCAACATCTCCGAAGAGCCGTTGAAGAATATCTTCCTGATTTCCTTACGCCCACCCATCATCTTGCCGAAGCGGACAAAGCGAAACAGCACCAAGGCTGCCGTGGTGTTGGCTATGCAAGTGGCTATGGCAGCTCCAGCCACGCCCCAGCCGAAACGCAGCACGAAGAAATAGTCCAGGACGATGTTCACCACGCAACAGATGACGCCGCTGACAAACACCCAATTGGGCTTCCCGTTGAGGCGGGTGAAGGCCTCCGTGAAGTTGGGAATACAGTAGAAGATGAAGCCGCAACCGATGATGCCAAGATATTGTCGGACAAAAGGATACACCTCATCATTACTGCCAAGGAAATAACATAAAGGCTTGAGGAAGAGGCCAACCAAAACGGAAAGTGCCACGATGGTGACCAACAAGGTGACAAAGGTAAGCGAAGTATAGCCTTTCGCTCGCGCTTCATCGCCCCGTCCTTTGGCGATGCCTGTGATGACGATGCCGCCTGAAATGATCATGATGGACACGCTCAGCATCGAGCTGATGAGCGGCATGGCGATGTTGACGGCGGCAAGACCCAGCGCACCCACGCCACGACCCACGAAAAGCCCGTCAATGATGGTCTGCAAACCCACGATGAGCATCCCTATGATGCTCGGCAAGGCATATCTGGCAAACTCACGGAAACTGACGCCAATCAGGGCTTTGGTTCTGGAAGGAAGGCTGTTCATTTCATATCCTGAAGCTTAAACGAGGGCTGCAAGACTATCTCGGCGACTCCTTCTGATAAGCGGCTGCAAAAATAGGGAAAAAAATGAAACCTTTATCTCAGTGCTTTCACAGGGCATTTCTTGGTGCATTTATGGCATAGGATGCACTCGGTGGCGTTTTTGCGTTTGCGTGAGTCGTTGTTCACTTCCACTTCCATTGGGCAAACTTTCAGGCATTTGCCACACTGGATGCATTTGCTCTCGTCGCAATGGATGCGCAGCAAGGAGAAGTGGCTCATCGGCTTGAGGAAGACCGTAACGGGGCAGATGTATTTGCAGAAGGCGCGGTTGTCCTTGAGCACAAAGGCAAGGAGAATGCCCACCACATAATAGACCAAGTTGCCGATGAGGAACAGCATAAACATGGTGTGCTTATTGGCTTTGTCGAAATGGAACAGCAGGAGAACAAGGACCAACGACAATGCAAACACGATGTAACGAATGAAGCCGATCTTTTTTCTCGGACCTTGTGGCTGTTTGTAGGGGAGGAGGTCAAGGATCATGGCGGTCCAACAGGCATAGCCGCACCAGCCGCGACCGAAGAGCAATGGCCCGAAGATCTTGGCGATGAGGTAGTGGAGCACACCTGCGCCCACCACACCCGAGAACAAGTAATACCAAAAGCCTTCGATCTGCATGTTTTCCCTGCATATCAGTCCGAGAAAGACCAGCATATAGGCGCCTACGCCAAACTGGATGAACTCTCTGGCATATTTCCATCCCGCTTTTGACAAGGCCAGTCCAACACCGATGACCGTGCCGATATAGCTGAAGTTGAGCAAATAGAACAAACTGCCTGTTGCCAGCCAAAGTGAAATGGCGATGGTCTCGAATACGGCAAACAGGATGATAGGGGCTTTGTAGTTTTTCATCAGGTTACTTTTGCAGTAATACGGAGAAGAGCGGATTTTGTTACAGCAGAAGTAAAATTTACCCCATCACCACATCCAAAACCATCATCAACACAAAACCTATGGCAAAACCAATGGTACTGAGGTTAGAGTGCTCGCCCGATGAAGCCTCGGGAATCAGTTCCTCAACGACCACGTAGCACATGGCACCAGCGGCGAAGGCAAGCATGTAGGGTAGGATAGGGGTAAGCCACGCGGCAAGCAACACTACAGCTAGACCGCCCAGCGGTTCAACCACTCCGCTCAGGCTGCCGATAAGGAAAGACTTTGCCTTGCTGTTGCCCTCGGCACACATCGGCATAGAGATGATGGCCCCTTCGGGGATGTTTTGGATGGCGATACCGAGTGAAACCGCCACGGCACTAGCCAAACTAACACTTTCGGCACCTTGCGATGCGGCAGCAAACACCACACCCACCGCCATGCCCTCGGGCAGGTTGTGGAGGGTGACGGCCAAAGCCAACATCGCTGTGCGGGAGAGTTTGGACCGCGGTCCCTCGGGTTGATCGGTACCTAAGTGCAGGTGAGGGGTGAACTCGTCCAAAAGCAGCAAGAAACCGACACCCGCAAGGAAACCTATTGCAGCGGGCAAAACCGCCCAATGGCCACTTCCCGACCGCATCTCAATGGCAGGGATGAGCAACGACCACACCGAAGCGGCTATCATCACGCCAGATGCAAAACCCAGCAGCGACTTCTGTAACCTCGGCGACATGTCTTTCTTCATGAAAAAGACGAAGGCTGCGCCGAGCATGGTGCCCAACAAAGGAAACAACAAACCGATGGCCGTGCCCATAATGGTAGTAGTAATAGTTTAGACTGCAAAGGTAGGCTTTTTTCGGTAATCCGAAAAAACAAAACCGCCGCAAAGGCACAAAACCCTCGCGGCGGTTGGAATGTTAGAACTTGCTTCTTCAATGGCACCCACTGGGCACATCAGACACTATTTTCCGTATTTGTTGCCTCGCCACTTCATCGAGCACCACGACATTGGCTTCTATGCCTCCGAGTTATGCATCACCACCACCTATCTCTCACGCATCGTCCGTCAAGTGTCGGGCGAAAAAAGCTATGGCTTTAAGAACTTTAATTTCGCATTGTCAGGGTCTTCGAAAGCATTGCAG
>JAFSJF010000124.1 GCA_017439405.1 Bacteroidales bacterium | reverse complement strand
GGAGCCGCTTGACCGCTACATGGCCTTCCTGACCGTGGCGGGAGACGAGGCCACCGGACTGCATTTTGGCCTTTACAACGTAGAGACGGGTGACGTAGAGACGCAAAATTTTGCGTCTCTACAATACGAGACCAACGCCGTGGTGGGCGGCTTCGATAATCCTTACGTGGTCAGCTTCCGCAACAACACGAGCGTTGACGAATGGACAGGCAGCGTGAACCTTTTCCCGAATCCTGTGGAGCGAGGCCAAAAGGTCTCACTTGGCCTCCCGTCGGAAGAAAAGGCCGCAGTTCGGGTGGAGATTGTCAACACCCTTGGCATGGTGGTAGAGACGTTGCACGTCGCGTCAGAACAAACAACCATCACCGCCCCGAAGGTGGCAGGTGTCTATACGCTGGGAATCAGCGTGGAAGGGAAGGGGACATGTTATAGGAAACTGGTGGTGAGATAATCAGGAAGAAAGCCATAGGATTGTCCCTATGTGCTGTCGGCCTCCTGCATTCGCGCAGGAGGCCGACAGCTTTTTCGTAAAAGACGTGTCTTCTACCGCTACGAGCCGCTCGAAGTACACCGAGGTGGGCTTCGCAGCAACAAAAACGCAACTGTTTAAGACTCTGCCAAATACATCCACTACCCCCCTCTTGAAACAAGGAAATCTGTGGAATAGCATGCTCTTGGTACACCTTGACAAAACAAAACCCCTAAAAATCAAACGATTAAGAGGGGTTTGGAGTACCGAAGGCCGGGATCGAACCGGCACGAGTGTTACCTCATCGGTTTTTGAGACCGACGCGTCTACCGATTCCGCCACTTCGGCTCGTGGGTTCTTCGCGTCAAACGCGGCTGCAAAAGTACGCATTTTTTTGTTTCCTGCAAGCAAGTTTCGAAAAATTCTCGAAATTAATGTCAGAGGCTCGGGGAAAATGCCTAATTTTGCACCCCGAAATCAAAAGCCAATAAGCAATGTCAGGAAGATTTGTTTCCATTTTCGCCGGTAGAGCCACAAAAGACCTTGGCACCAAGATAGCCGAAGCCTATGGCTCGCCTCTCGGAAAATCTTCGGTAGTCGATTTCTCCGACCATGAATTCCAACCTTGTTTTGAAGAAAGTATCAGAGGCCATCATGTTTTTCTTGTGCAGTCCATCATCCCGCCGACTGACAACCTTATGGAGCTTCTGCTCATGATTGACGCTGCCAAGCGTGCCTCGGCACACAAGATCATAGCTGTGATTCCCTATTTCGGTTGGGCTCGCCAGGATCGCAAGGACCAGCCCCGCGTGAGCATCGGATCGAAGCTTGTGGCCAATTTGCTGACGGCTGCCGGAGTGAACCGTATCATCACGCTTGACCTCCACGCCGACCAGATCCAAGGTTTTTTCGACATCCCTGTGGATGCCCTCTATGCCTCCACGCTTTTCATCGACCATATACAGAAGATGAACGTGCAAGACCTGTTGATTGCCGCCCCCGACTTGGGCGCCTCGAAGCGTGCTTCGGCCTATTCCAAACGTCTTGGCTGCGACTTGGCCATCTGCCACAAGCACCGCCCACGTGCCAATGTTGTTGACAGCATGACCCTCATCGGCGACGTGAAAGGCAAGAATGTCATCATTATCGACGACATCATCGACACGGCCGGCACCATCGTCAAGGCGGGTCAGCTCATCATGGATAACGGTGCAAAGAGTGTCCGTGCCTTTGCCACCCATGCCGTGTGCAGCGGCCCGGCCATGGAAAGGCTCGACAATTCGGTGTTTGAGGAAGTGGTGGTCACTGATTCCATCCCCTTGCCTGCCAATTCGTCGAAGAAAATCAAGGTGGTCAGCACGGCAAGCCTGTTCGCCGAGGTCATCAAGCGCGTGGAGTCCTACGAGTCCATCAGTTCGCTGTTCAAGTAAAAAAGGACGGAGGACAAAGGACGGAAGCCCCTGGTCTTAAGTCCCAAGTCCGAAAGTCGATCAATAAACAATTCAACAATAAACAATTCAACAATCAACACATGAAAACTGTATCATTGAGCGGTTCTCTTCGCGAGAACGTAGGGAAAAAGGGTACTAAGGCTTTGCGCAAAGCCGAAATGGTTCCTTGTGTCATGTACGGCGCTGGTGAAGAGCAAGTTCACTTCGCCACTTCGGAGAAGAACTTCACGAAGATTCTCTTCACACCCGAAGCCTACATCATCGATTTCGACATCAACGGAAAGGTCTATAAGACCATCCTGCAAGATGTTCAGTATCATCCGGTTAACGACAAGGTGCTTCATGCTGACTTCCTCATCGTGAAGGAAGACAAGCCCATCACCGTTACGTTGCCTATCGCCCTCCAAGGATCGGCTGCCGGCGTGATGCGTGGCGGCAAGCCCAAAATGGGTGTCAAGAAGGTGAAGGTTTGCGGCTTGATCAAGGACTTGCCGGATTACATCAACGTCAACATTAGCGGCGTGAACATCAACGAGGCCATCAAAGTGAAGGACCTCAACATTGAGAATGTCACCCCCATCACTCCTGGCTACACTGTCATCTTCGCTGTCAACATGGCTCGTGGCGCCTCTGTCTCCAACGATGAAGAAGAGGCTGCGGCTGAATGATTGTTTCCTCTTAATTATTGTAGGCCGTCTTCGGACGGCCTTTTTAGTTAGGAGTTGAGAGTTAATGGTTTAGAGTTGCAACGCTGTCACACTGAGACAGTTGAACATAAATCATCATGTCATTATTTAATAGTATCTTTGCGCGTCTTTTCCATGGAAAACCCAAAGAACCCGACAAAATGAAATACCTGATTGCCTGCTTGGGAAACATCGGCGCCGAATACGACAACACGCGCCACAACATCGGCTTCAAGATTGCCGACCGCTTGGCGAAGGACCTCGAAGGTTCCTTCTCCACGAACCGCCTTGCCCAGACTTCGGAGATGAAATACCGAGGCAAGACTTTGGTCGTCATCAAGCCGACGACCTACATGAACCTAAGCGGTCGGGCGGTGAAGTATTGGCTTGACCAAGAGAAGGTTCCAATAGAGAACCTCTTGGTCGTCAACGACGACATCGCGTTGCCTTTGGGCGCGCTGCGCCTACGCAAGCAAGGTGCTGACGGCGGACACAACGGCCTGACCGACATCATCGAGAAGCTGGGTACCAACGTGTTCTGCCGCCTGCGTTTCGGCCTCGGCGACGACTTCCCGCGTGGCCGCCAGATCGACTTCGTCCTTGGTCAATGGAAGCCCTCCGAAGAGCCTGTCGTCGACGAAAAATGCGACTTGGCCGTGGAAATCATCAAGAGTTTCGTCACACAGGGAGCTGATCGGACGATGAACCAGTATAATAAGAAGTAAGAAAAGAATTATTTTTGGCTATCAAGCCATAAAAATTCGCTCATATAGCCAAAAATAGTTGTCAAAATTGGCTATCAAGCATCAAAATCGGCCTTGATAGCCAAAAACAGTCAGTTTTCCCATCGGTTTAGTCCCACCTCGCGAGCTTTCATGTCCTTGTAGGAGCCTTCGAAGATGTCGAAGCAGACGAATCGGCATTCGAGGGGGCCGTTCCAGATCGGGATCTTGGCGTCGGGCCGCAGGCCGACGTGGCGCAGGGCCACGGCATCGTCGGTGATGAGCCAGCAGCGGAAGCCTTTGAAGTTGTGCTTCAGCGTGTGTCCGATTTCCTCGTAGAGCGCGTCGATGTCGTCTTCCTCGAGGCGGTCGCCGTAGGGCGGGTTGATGATCATGACGCCGCCGCCTTCAGGAGGGGTGAGGTCGTGCATGTCCTTCTTCATCAGGTGGATGTCGTGCTGGAGGTGGGCATATTCAAAGTTGCCCTCGGCGATGGCGACGGCTTTGGGCGAGCGGTCGGAGGCCCAGATTTCGTGGTCGAAGTCGCAGATTTTGGCGTCGGCTTCTTGGCGGATGCGTTGCCAAAGCTCGGCGTCGTAGTCGTCCCATTTCATGAAGCCCCATTGCTTGCGGTAGTAGCCAGGCGGGATTTTCATCGCGTACATGGCCGCCTCAATCGGGATGGTGCCCGAGCCGCACATGCAGTCGAGGAAGTTGCTGTCGGCTTTCCAGCCCGAGAGTTGGATGAGGCCGGCGGCAAGTACTTCATTCATAGGCGCCTTGTCCACCTGCTTGCGGTAGCCACGATGGTGGAGGCTCTCGTTGGAGCTGTCGAAGAGGATGGTCACCTTGTCCTCGCGGATGTGCAGGTTGATGCGCAGGTCGGGGTTCAGGGTGTTCACGTCGGGCCGGAAGCCGTACACGTCGCGGAACTGGTCGACGATGGCATCTTTCATCTTGAGGCCGGCGTATTGTGAATGCTTGAAATAGCTTCCACTGGTGACGGCGTCGATGCAGAAGGTCTGGTCGGTGCGGAGATAGTCGGTCCAATTGATCTCCTGTATTTGGCTGTAGAGGCCTTCGGGCGTTTTGGCAAAGAAGTTCTTGACGGGCTTCAGCACCTTGAGGGCGGTGCGCACCTCATAATTAATGCGGTACATCAGTTCCTTGTTGCCTTCGCAAATGACGGCGCGGTGCATGCAGCGCACGTTCTTCGCGCCCAAGGCCTTGATTTCGTCGGCCAAGACCTCTTCAAGCCCGGCGGCGGTTTTCGTGATTAATTGGTAATTGTCTTCCATTTATGTATTTGTTTGATTTTTTTGTGTTACAGATGCCTTCCGAAGTCCATTCGTTCGTGGAGAAATCTGACAATTTCTACTCCGTCATCGACGAGAATGTAAAAAATCCAGTGCTTGTAAACGTGGTGGCCAAACAATCCTGGCATGATTTCCTTGTATTCCTTGTCCAAATAGGTGGGATGGTTGGCAATATCTTGGCAAGACTTTATCAATTCGTGATAGTAAAAGTCTGCCTGATCTTGAGACCAAGTCTCCTGTGTATATAACCAGATGGAATCGAGGTCGGCAACGGCTTTGTTCGAAAGATGGTATTTAGCCATTGTGGTACGCAGCTTTCAGTTGTTTCAAGTGTTCTTCAGGATCGAAGTCCTCACATATGCCACTATCAATGCCTTCTTGGATGGCAGATCTAAGGAGTGCGATTCTCCTTTCGTCATCTTCCAAGCGACGAAGGCCCGCCCTAATCACTTCGCTGGCGTTGTTATACCTGCCCATTTGGATGCTGTTTCGGATGAACTCCTCGTAATGAGGGCCTATGGATGCGGTTATTGTCCTGCTCATGATGTTATGGATTACGTTGCAAAAGTAAGAATATTTCTTATAACGACAAATACAAAAATTGAAAAAATCGCTCATTTTGCGGTACCTATCCAATTATTTCCTATTTTAGCCGCTTGTTTTGACGAGGGGATTGAAATTCCCCAACTCAGCACCGGCGGATTGCAAATCCGCCGAACCGCGAATTTAATCTTTGAATTTTGAATCTTTAAATTTTGAATCATCAAATAACGAAATATGAGCAACACTTTTGACCCACGCGCCAACTACGAGCTGACCAAGCAACAGGCAGGCTACGTCGAGCGCAAAAAAGCCACCCAAGAAGACTATGACCGCATAGGCTTTATGTCGGGACTGGAAGTGCACCAGCAGATCAAGACCAAGGAGAAGCTGTTTTGCCACTGTCCCGCCGGACAATTCAACAAGTTTGACGACTACGACGCCGAACTCATCCGCCACATGCGCCCAACGCTGTCTGAGCTCGGCGAATACGACGGCACCGCCTTGATGGAGTTCAAGACGAAGAAGGAAATCGTCTACCGCATCAAGAACGGCACCGCCTGCACCTACGACGTGGACGACACGCCGCCGTTTCCCATCAACCGCGAGGCCTTGCACAACGCCATCGTCATCGCCTTGCGTTCGAACCTCAACATCGTGGGCGAGGTGCACATCACCCGCAAGCAATACCTCGACGGCTCCATCCCGACGGGCTTCCAACGCACCGCCATCGTCGGCGTGGAAGGCCTGCTCAAGCTGCCGAAGAAGGACATCCGTCTCATCCAACTGAGCATCGAGGAAGACGCTTGCCGCGAGATTAGCGACATCGGCCACCGCCGTGTCTACCAGACCGACCGCCTCGGCGTGCCGTTGATCGAGACCGTCACCTATCCCGACTGCAAGAACCCCGACGAGCTGAAGGAGACCTGCGAATACATCCGCTTCCTTGGCCGTTCCACAGGTTTGGTCCGCACGGGCATGGGCGCAGGTCGCCAGGACGTGAACGTGAGCTGCACAGGCGGCACCCGCATCGAGCTGAAGGGTGTGCAACACGCCAAATGGATCCCCGAACTTTCTCATAATGAGTGCTTCCGCCAGTGGTCGCTGGTGCAATTGCAAGAACGCCTCAACCGCGAAGTCCCGAAAGAAGGCTGGAAGGTGGAAGTCATCGACGTGTCGTTCCCGACCGACTATCTGCCCATCTTGGACAACAAGGCCAAGGGTGGCGCACTGAAGCTCGTCAAGTTGCCGAAGTTCCGTGGCGTTTTGTCGCATTTCACCCAACCCGGCAAGATGTTTGCCGACGAAATCGCCGACCGCCTGAAGGTTATCGCCTGCCTCGAGCGTCCCAACATGCTCCACGACGAGATGCTGGAACCCGTTCTTACCGATTCGCAATGGCACAAGCTGCGCAAACGCATCCACGCCACCGATGAGGATGCCCTCATCCTCGTGTGGGGCCCGCAAGAAGACATGCCCACCGCCATCGAGACCATCGAAGAGCGTTGCCTCATGGCTTGGGACGGCGTGCCGAAAGAGACCCGCAAGGCCATCTCGAACGGCATCACCATCTTCGAGCGCGTATTGCCCGGCGCCGACCGCATGTATCCCGACACCGACTCGGCTCCCATCCCGCTCGACCCCGCCTTCATCAAGGCCCTGAAAGCCGAGCTTCCTTCGGAAATCATCGACCGTTACTACAAGCTGAAGGAATGGAACGTGCCGGAGGACTGCTTCCGATACATCTTCGCAAAGAACTGGTTCCCCATCATGGCCGAAATCGTCGAGAAACTCGGCATCGACGGTCGCACCGTGGGTCGCTTCGTCGGCATGAGGCTCAAGCACCTCTTGGGCAAGAACGCCGCTTCGAAGTTCAATGACAGCACCTTATATAACCTCTTCGCCTTCTTGAAGGAGCAGGGCTTGGACTACCGTTTAGCCTGGAACATGGCACCCACGTTGGTCGACGACGCTTCGCTGCCGATGGAGCAAGTGCTTAACAAAATCGGCTTCAAGCGCTTCGCCAAGGACGACCTTTTGACCAAATTGGACAACCTCTGCGCCGGCTTTGCACCGAAAAAGAAAAAGTGCAACGAACTCGACCGCCAGAACTGGATCATGGGTCAGATGAAGGAAGCGATGGGCAACATCGAAATGAAAGAATTGGCTAACAACATCAAATAATTTGCAACATGGCTGAAGATTTTTTCCAAGGATATAACGGAGCCGCCCTTGAGGTGCTCAAGAAATACAACTGCCGCGTGTGGAGCCAGGCCGAATGCCAAACCACGGGTGGCCTCTTCAAAGGCACGATCCTGCCTCGCGCCGCCTTCCAGGACGACCAGCATATCGTCATGAAGGTCAACACGGGCTATAACATCGGCGTCGACATCAGCACCATCACCAGCATGGTCGAAATCGACTACAAGAAAGCCAACTACCACATCCCAGAGAAGGAATTCCCTTACACTGAGGGACTTCCACACGTGAAATTGCTCGGCACGGGTGGCACCATCGCCTCGCGCTTGGACTACCGCACGGGTGCCGTGATTCCCGCTTTCTCGCCGGGCGAACTCTATGGCGCCGTGCCGGAACTGGCCGACATCTGCAACCTCGAGACCGAGAAGGTGTTTGCCGTGTTCTCAGAGAACATGTCGCCCAAAGAGTATGTGGCCTTGGCCAAGAAGATTGGCGAGGAAATCCAAAACGGTATTGACGGCATCGTCATTGGTCACGGCACCGACACGTTGGCCCACACTGCCGCCGCCCTTACCTTCATGTGCCAGAACCTGCCTGTGCCTGTCGTGTTGGTCGGCTCGCAACGCTCTTCGGACCGTCCGTCGTCCGATGCCGCCTTGAACCTGATGCACGCCATGACTGCTGCCGGACACGGCGACATCGCCGAGGTGATGGTCTGCATGTTTGGCCCCACCTCCGATGAATATGGTTTCCTGCACCGTGGCACCCGCGTGCGCAAGATGCACTCCTCGTATCGCAGCACCTTCCGCACCATTGGCGACACGCCCGTTGCCACTGTCGACCGCAAGCGTGGCGTGGTGCCAATCAAGGAAGTCTATAACCACCGCCGCAATGACCGCGACGTGAAGATCATCCCGACCTTCGACGACCGCGTGGCCATCCTCTACTACTACCCCGGCATGAAGCCCGATGTGCTTGACGCTTTGGTCGACAACGGCTACCAAGGCATCGTGTGGGACGGCACGGGCTTGGGTCACGTCAACCGTGGCATGTTCGACGCCATCGAGCGCGCCACCGAAAAGGGCGTACACCAATACATGACCGTGCAGACCATCTGGGGCTATGCCCACATGTTCGTCTACGACACCGGTCGCGACCTGATGAACCGTGGCATCATCCCCGCGCAGAACATGCTCGCCGAGACCGCCTACATCAAGCTCGGCTGGGCTTTGGGCCAGACCCACGACCGCGAGGAAGTGAAAAACCTGATGCTCACGCCCATCAACAGCGAAATCACGCCGAGAGAGCCTTACAACGGCTACTTGGTCTATCAAGGCGGCGTGCCTGAGGTGGAGGAGTTTGTCCGCAAGGTTCACAAATAATTTGGTGTTAAAAACCAATGGATAAGCCACTCACCGAAACCAACCGCATCGAATTCAAACGAGAATTAAACGACGACCTCGACCTTGAAAAAGAGGTCGTCGCTTTTCTCAATTACCGTGAAGGTGGAATCATTTACGTTGGCATCGACAAGTTTGGAAATCCGATTGGCGTTGACGATTTAGATGGTGATATGCTGAAAATCTGCGTCGCATTATGGAAAGCTACGACCGTTCCTGTTTTGTATTCATGGAGCATTTCACTAGAATAACCATCCCGTTCTACAAGCAAAAGCTACCTATTACCACCCAAGCTACCACCCAAGCTACCACCCAAGCTACCACCCAAGTTACCCCTCAACCTACCCCCCAACCTACCCCCCAAGTAGAAAGCCTTTTGATTGCACTCAAAAATGGCGAGTTTACAAGGAAAGAGTTGATGGAAAAATTGAATTTGAATAATTTGAAGTATTTCAAAACGGAATTCCTACAGCCTGCGTTACGTGATGGATTGATAGAACTCGTTTATCCCGACAAGCCCAACCATCCAAGACAGAAATATCGCCGTGTAAAAAAGTAAAAACGACCAACCATGCTCTTCAACTCCATCCAGTTCGCCATCTTCCTGCCGATAGTGTTTCTGCTCTATTGGTTCGTCTACGACCGATTCATCTCCAAGTCGAAGCACCAACTAAGGTTGCAGAACACTTTCGTGGTGGTGGCCAGCTATGTGTTCTACGGCTGGTGGGACTGGCGTTTTTTGCTCCTCATCGCCTTCACCTCGTTCTGCTCGTGGGGCAGCGGAATGCTGATGCAAAGGGTTGACAGCCAGCCGATTGACCCGAAATTGACGGGGTGGGATGGTAATTCGTTAATAATCAGCAAGTTACAAAATCGCAAAAAGCTGATTGCCACGGCCAACATCGTCCTGAACCTCCTGATTTTGGCCGTCTTCAAGTACTACGACTTCTTCGTCACCGAGTTCGCACAGCTGTTCCACATCTCCACGGAGGGGCTGCTGCTGAAGGTGATTCACCCCGTCGGCATCTCGTTCTACACGTTCCAGGCGCTTTCGTATTCGATTGACGTGTATCGAGGCAAGATTGAGCCGACGACGGACATCATTGCCTTCTTTGCCTTCATCTCGTTCTTCCCGCAGCTGGTGGCCGGCCCCATCGAAAGGGCGACGAATTTGCTGCCGCAGTTCCTGAAGAAACGTGAGTTTGATTACGACATCGCCGTCGACGGGATGCGGCAGATTCTTTGGGGCTTGTTCAAGAAAATCGTGGTGGCCGACAATTGCGCGGTGTATGTCGACCAGGTGTTTTCGACTTACACGGAACAAACGGGAAGCACACTTTTGCTCGCCGCTGTCTTCTTCACTTTCCAAATCTATGGTGACTTCTCGGGCTACTCGGACATCGCTATCGGAACGGCGAAGCTCTTCGGCATCAAGCTGATGCGCAACTTCAACGTGCCCTACTTCAGCCGCGACATCGCCGAATTCTGGCGCCGCTGGCACATCTCTCTGACGACTTGGTTCCGCGATTATGTCTACATCCCCTTGGGCGGCAGCCGCGTATCGAAGGCCAAGGTGGTGCGCAACACCTTTGTCATCTTCCTCTTGAGCGGCTTCTGGCACGGCGCCAACTGGACGTTCATCGCCTGGGGCGCCTACCACGCCATTTTGTTCCTGCCTTTGATATTGACGGGCAAGAACCGCAAATATACGAACCAAGTTGCCGAAGGACGCATCCTCCCGACCTTCAAGGAATTGGGGCAGATGCTGCTGACGTTTTTCCTTGCGGTCATCGGGTGGATTATTTTCAGGGCGGAGAGCATTGGGATGGCTTGGGAGTATGTTTGCGGGATATGTAACGAGAGTTTATTTACCATTCCTATGCTTGTCGGTAGAGTTTATTATATCCCCAAAGTGGTTTTTGCATCTATTATGATTGTTGTTGAATGGCTGCAAAAGGGGAAGGAACATGGGATGGAGTTTGCAAAGAAGCGGTCTTGGTGGCATATCATAGTATATATAGCTCTTGTGTTATGTGTTGAGTATTATTTCCTTATATCCATAGAAACGCCAAGCTCTTTCATTTATTTCCAATTCTAACCTTATGAAACAGTTTATCTCTAAATGTTTGATTTATAGTGTAATGATTATATTGTGTTCCGTTGTTTTTTTGAGAATTTTGGTGTCTTTTCCTAATGATTATTGTCGCCAATCGCATGAGATAAATGTCGTTCGTCAAATTGAGCGAATGAAAAGCATAAAAGAACCCAAAATCATCATTATTGGAGGTAGTGGATGTGGGTTTGGTCTAAGTTCTTCCCTTATCTGCAAACACTTCAGTATGCCAGTATGCAATACAGGTACAAATGCAGGCATGGGAATAATAATACAATTGAAGATATGCGAGCCTTTCATTCGCGAGGGTGACATAGTGGTTGTCATACCTGAATACGACAACTACATGGGGCAAAGCTATTTAGGTGATGCCACAGTTTTAAGAATATTCTCTTCCATTTATCCGTCAGGATATGAAAGCCTGTCTTTAAGGCAACAGTTGCATTTGGTACAATATGCTCCTTCTGCTTTTATTGATGCCATGAAGTCCCTAAATTGGACTTTTTTGGATGAAGAACAGGTTTGCAATCCCTATTCGATGAAATCGTTAAACGAATATGGCGATGTTGAATGTTATGAAAACAGGGTACATCAGGCCACAAAAGATTGGACTGCTTCTACATGGAAACAGACAAGAATTCAGAAAAAGGCAATTGCCGCTTTACAGGAGTACGATCGATTGTGCAAGGAAAGAGGAGCAACCATGCTAATGTTTCCTCCCGCTTTCAAGGCAATGGATTTCGATGTGAACAAGGATTGTATTCATACAATATGGAAATCATCGGAAGAGGCGCAGTTGCCTTTGGTTTCCTGCCCAGAAGATTATAGAATGGCTGATACTTTGCATTATGATACAAATTATCATTTAACCTATGAAGAGGTTTTGATTAGAACAAATCGTTTGATAAAAGACATGGACTCGGTTTTGCGGATTTATGGAAACTGAGGAAATCCCCCTTTTTCCGACAGATTTCCTCACTTTCCTTTTTTTTCAGCCCTTTCCATTGCCATTCAATGAAAAACATGTATCTTTGCAAACTCTCGTTATAACGATAGTTTATGGAAAACATCATCTTATATCACGGCTCGACGAAGGTCATCGAGAAGCCTGCGTTGGGTATTGGAAATCCAAAGAACGACTATGGGTTAGGCTTCTATTGCACTGAAAACCTTGAACTTGCCAAGGAATGGGCCAGCACGGAACGCAGCGACGGGTTTGCCAACCGTTATGAGTTGGATCTTGATGAGTTGCAGATTCTGCATCTCAACGACAAGCCTTTCCATATTCTGAATTGGCTTTCCATCCTACTGAAAAACAGGACTTTTGTCCTGTCGCAAGGGCTTCCTTTTGAGGCGATGCGGTATTTGTTGGACAACTTTCTGCCCGAGTACGAATCATACGACATCATCATCGGATACCGTGCAGACGACTCGTATTTTTCGTTTGCCAACGCCTTCTTGAACAACACTATTTCGCTCGAACAGTTGCGCAAGGCAATGTTGTTAGGCAAGTTGGGCGAACAAGTAGTGCTGAAAAGCGAGAAAGCCTTTGAACGGCTTGTTTTCAAGGGAAGCGTTGCCGTGGACAGCAACCTGTATTATCCGAAACGCATGGCGCGCGATCGCCAAGCGAGAGAGGATTTCCAAAAGGAAAAAGCATCGGTTTCGACCATGGATGCCGTTTATATGATTGATATTCTGCGACAAAAATGGACCAACGATGACCCACGCCTACAATCCGTTGTACCTTGAGGATGCCATGAACAACCTCGCGGCAATGTTAGACTGCGCCGTCAACGCGGCGCATTGCGACTTATTTGGATTCTATCAAATGTTCCTTTCAAGTGGAGTCGCTTCACAAATGGAAGTGGGCAATCCGCGTTTCGCCTCGGGATTGTCGGGGATGGAACTGATGTACTTGGTGCTGAAAAAGTCGTCAGACATCGCGCTGCCCGAAACAACATATATGCCTTCTGATCGCACACCAGAATATTGGACAGGCTGGGTTTTGGCTTATTACCAGTGGTATTGCGGGTTTTCTTTCGCCTTCATTCAAAAAAACGGTCTGGAAGTCAACACTGTGCGCTCGCTTTATCCAACACTCCACGAGGCCGACCTTTCGAAATTCGTCATCACTGCAGACACCATCATCCAACAACATTTGGATTCGAAAAAGAGTGCATTGAAGGCCATCCGGAAGCAAGCCCGGATTACCCAGAAACAACTTGCCGATCTTTCGGGCGTGTCGCTCAGGATGATACAAGCATACGAACAAGGCGACCAAGATATTCGTAAGGCCGAAGCACAAACCGTCTTGGCCCTTTCTCACATCTTGGGATGCCGACCCGAGGTGATTTGTTGAAAGAAATGAAATGTAGAAATGGAATTATCCTTACCTTTGCACCCGTTTAAGACCAAACGTCAATGCTCTTCAACTCCATCCAGTTCGCCATCTTCCTGCCAATAGTGTTCCTGCTCTATTGGTTTGCCTTCGACCGCTTCATCAGTAAGTCGAAGTGGCAGCTGCGGTTGCAGAACGCCTTCGTGGTGGTGGCCAGCTATGTGTTCTACGGCTGGTGGGACTGGCGTTTCCTGCTCCTCATCGCCTTCACCTCGTTCTGCTCGTGGGGCAGCGGGATGCTGATGCAAAGGGTTGACAGCCAGCCGATTGACCCGAAATTGACGGGTGGGGTAATTCGTTAATAATCAGCAAGTTACAAAATCGCAAAAAGCTGATTGCCACGGCCAACATCGTCCTTAATCTCCTGATTTTGGCCGTCTTCAAGTACTACGACTTCTTTGTCACCGAGTTCGCGCAGCTGTTCCACATTTCCACGGAGGGCTTGCTGCTCAAGGTGATACTTCCCGTCGGCATCTCGTTCTACACGTTCCAGGCGCTTTCCTACTCCATCGATGTCTATCGCGGCAAGATTGAGCCGACCAAGGACGTCGTCGCCTTCTTCGCCTTCATCTCGTTCTTCCCACAACTCGTGGCTGGACCTATCGAAAGGGCGACGAACCTGTTGCCGCAATTCCTGAAGAAACGCGAGTTTGATTACGACACTGCTGTCGACGGGATGCGTCAGATCCTTTGGGGCTTGTTCAAGAAAATCGTGGTGGCCGACAACTGCGCAGTGTATGTCGACCAGGTGTTTTCGACTTACACGGAGCAAACGGGAAGCACACTTTTGCTCGCGGCCATCTTCTTCACTTTCCAAATCTATGGTGACTTCTCGGGCTACTCCGACATCGCCATCGGAACGGCGAAGCTTTTCGGGATCAAGCTGATGCGCAACTTCAACGTGCCGTATTTCAGCCGCGACATCGCCGAGTTCTGGCGCAGGTGGCATATCTCTCTGACGACGTGGTTCAGGGATTACGTCTATATCCCGTTGGGCGGTAGCCGTGTCTCGAAAGCCAAGGTGGTGCGCAACACGTTCATCATCTTCCTATTGTCGGGTTTTTGGCACGGCGCCAACTGGACCTTCATCGCCTGGGGCGCGTACCACGCCATTTTATTTCTGCCTTTGATATTGACGGGCAAGAACCGCAAGTACACCAACCAAGTGGCCGAAGGGCGCATCCTCCCGACCTTCAAGGAGGCTGGACAGATGCTGCTGACGTTCTTTTTGGCGGTGTTTGGGTGGATTATCTTCCGAGCCCCTGGAATGCCTACTGTTCTACATTACCTGCAAGGCATGTGCCAATTAGGTACTTTGCGGGCGAGTTACCGTTTCTTCACTTTGCCAGAGATGTGGCCGACGAATTTGTTCATTGTTGTTATACTTGTGGTGGAGTGGTTGCAACGAGGGAAGGAGCATGGGTTGGTCTTATCTTTCATCAAAAATGCTTATTTGCGCTGGATGGTGTATTTAGCTTTGTTGTCTATTATATATTTGTTTGCTAATCAAGTTACTAATTTTATATACTTTCAATTCTAATGTTATGAAAAGGTTTTTGAAAAGAGGGTGTTTGTTTTTCGGGATATTATTAGTTTTTGCTTTTATCATTGATTATATGGTTAGTAAAGGACTGCAAAAAACAGAGTGTTTCAGTTATCAAGTATATAATGATATAGTAACGGGACAGTTAAAATCTGACGTGGTTTTTATGGGCAATTCTAGAGCACTTTCACATTTTAACCCAAAAATAATTGATTCGATTTGTGATGTGGATTCTTATAATTTAGGAATTGGAGGATATCCAGTAAATGCGCAAATTGCAGGGTATCATTGCTATAAGGCACACAACAAACTTCCGCATGTATTAGTTTATCAAGTAGATTTTTTTACATTAAGTATATTGCATGATGTTAGGCATCGCCACAATTCTGAAAGATTTTTTCCAACGATATACGATAAAACTATGAGAAAAGAATTAAGTAATATGGGGTATGGATTTTTTGAGTTATGTTGTCCTTTATATAGATACTTTGGCTATAGTGAAATTGCACGAATTGGATTGATGGAGTTCCTGAACATTAGTCATTACGTTGATATGCCTGCTTATAAAGGATTTTGGCCAGAAGAAGGTACTTGGGATGGGACGAAAGCTTCGCAAATTGATTCCATTAATAGTGCTTTTGATATTGATGCGAGAATTCTGTTTGAAGATTTTCTTGAGGAATGCAAAAACGATAGTATTATTGTTTTGTTGGTCAATTCTCCATACTATTCCCAGACACTAAGAAAAATAAAGAATTTGAACAAGATGAATGATTACTATGATAGTATAGCTCACAAGTATGGTTGGCAATATTTGAATTACACGGAAAACTATGATATATGCGATGACACTTTGAATTTTTCGATATCTGCTCATCTTACTCCTAAAGCAGCAAATATGTTTTCAACAAGATTTGCCCATGACCTTGATTCACTGAAAGTCGTATCGAAACGACCCTAAAGAAATCCCCCATTTTCAATCAGATTTCCTCACCTCTCTATGGTTGTAAACGACTTTTTATCCCGCCCATTTTGTATAAAAATACGCAAAAAAAGGCGAATTATAATTTTATATTTCGCCCATTTCGATATAATTTGTACCTTTGTGGCGAAATATAATGTTGCATTATGGCGGAAATCATCGGAAGAAAAAAGGAGATAGAGGAACTCAACAGATTGTATCACAGCGACAAAGCGCAGTTTGTGGCCGTCTATGGAAGGCGACGCGTCGGCAAAACCTATCTCATCAACCAAGTGTTCAAGGATAGGATGGCGTTCCACCACACCGGGCTCTCGCCATTCGACGACGGGCAAAAGATGTCAATGCGCCACCAATTGCAGGCGTTCCATCTTTCATTATTGCGTAGTGGTTTGGACGAAACGACGCCTTGTCCCTCGTCGTGGCTCGAAGCGTTTTTCTTGCTCGAGAAATTGCTCACCAAAATCGACACGGGAGAAAGGCAAGTGGTGTTCATCGACGAGCTTTCGTGGATGGACACGCCCCGCAGCGGTTTCTTGACGGCATTGGAGAGCTTTTGGAACGGCTGGGCTTCGGCTCGCGACAATATGTTTCTCGTCGTGTGCGGCTCGTCCACCACTTGGATGCTCGGCAATCTGGTCAACAACTATGGGGGCTTGTATGGCCGCCTGACTTGCGAGATAAAACTATCGCCGTTCACTTTGAAGGAGTGTGACGACTACCTCAAATCAAACGGCATCGTCTTGAGCCAATACGATGTTGTTCAGGCATATATGGCTTTTGGAGGCATTCCGTATTACCTTGGCTATTTCGAACCGGGCCTGAGTCTTGCCCAAAATATCGACAAGATTCTGTTTGCGAACGGTGCACCTTTGCTAAAGGAATATGATCGGCTTTTCCGCTCGCTTTTCGTGCATTGGGAAGAGCATCAGAAGGTGGTCGGGCTGTTGGCTACAAGGCACTACGGATTCACGCGCGACGAGATTTCCAAGCAATGTGACATTTCGAAAGGCGGCGGTTTGTCGTCGATACTCAAAGCGTTGATAGACAGTAATTTCATCATAAAATATACGCCTGTCGCCACGGGAAGGAAAGAGGATTACTATAGGCTTTGCGACCCGTTTTGCGCGTTTTTCCTGAAATTTGCGGCAAATCATGCCAACACCGACCCTCAGTTTTGGCAGAACAGCCAGAATCTGCCGTCGATTGTGGCGTGGCGCGGCTTCGCTTTCGAGCAGGTTTGTTTCAATCACATCGCGCAAATCAAGGCGGCGTTGGGCGTTTCGGGCGTGGTGTCGAGAGAGTCGGCTTTGTTGGTGCACGGCGACAATGACAACCCAGGCGGACAAATAGACCTGCTGATCGACCGCGCCGACAATGTATTGAACCTGTGTGAGATGAAGTTTTACAAGAAACCGTTTGTGCTTTCGCAACAAGACCGTTTCGACTTCGAAGACCGCGTTGATTTGTTGGGCAGGATAACGAAACCAAAGAAAAACATCCATTTCACTTTGGTGACAACCTTTGGCTTGAAGCACAGCGAACACTCTGGCGTGGTGCAGAAAGTGGTGACTTTGGAGGATTTGTTTCGATTCTGAGGAAATCTCGTTTTTTTCGATAGATTTCCTCAGTTTCCAAATTTATACGACTACTCCTCCACCAGTTCGTAATTCGTGCTGCGGCCACCTTCCTCGGTTCGGCGAAGGATGCCTTTTTCGACCAAGTCTTGGATGTCGCGCAAGGCGGTGGCGGTCGAAGTCTTGGTCATTTTTGCCCACTTGCTGGTGTTGAGTTTACCCTCGAAACCATCCCACAGTCGGTTGATGACCTTTATCTGCCTTTCGTTCAGGGCAACGTTGCCTTTTTCCTGCCAAAATATTGATTTCCTGATCACCCGATGGGTTTTCTCAATGGCGGTGTCGATGGCGGTTTCCAAGGTTTGCAGGAACCACAAAAGCCAGCGTGTGATGTCCAGGCCGTGCTTCCCCATGTATTCCAATGTGTCGTAATAGTTCTTCCTGTCGCGCAGGATGGCCGCCGACATGCTGTAAAAACGTTGCGGCATACCATCGGCACGAGCCAGAAGCATATCGGTGATGGTGCGCGTCAGGCGACCATTTCCGTCGTCGAAAGGATGGATATTGACAAACCAAAGATGTGCAACGGCAGCTTTCAAGACGGAGTCAATAACGGGCTCGCTGTTGAACCAATCCAAAAAAAGTTGCATTTGGCGGGGCACATCATCCGATGGTGGCGCTTCGTAATGGACTTTTTCCTTTCCCAAGGCTCCACTCACCACTTGCATCGGTTCGGGACCTTGACGCCATGCCGCCACAGTGATGGGGAAGGCACCGTTTTGTCCGTATGGAAACAACGCCGCATGCCATCCGAACAAACGTTGGTCGGTCAAAGGCTCATTTGCATGATACACGGCGTCCAACATCACCTGCACCACACCCTCGACGTAATGATTAGGTATGGGCAACCCTGCTATTTCAATTCCAAGGTGCCACGCCACTGACGAGCGAACATGGTCGGGATTGAGGAGCAACCCTTCAATCTCGTTGTTGCGCAACACATCTTCAGTTATCACTTCAAGCGTTGAGGCATTTTGGGTATCGAAACCGAGGCTGCTCATCAAGCCAAGCAGCCTGCCCTGTTTTTCGCGCACCCGTGCCAAAGGGACAATGATGCTGTCGCTGTTCCAACAGAAACGCGGCCATTCAGCGTATTGCCATATCCAAATCGGACTACTCATATTTATTTCTAATTTTGAAACGAATAAGACACTTTTAAACCGCAAAAGTACAAATTTTGGTTTATATAGCGATTTATGAAGCGAAAAAATGTATTATTTACGTCACTTTTTGATTTGAATAATAAATTTAATTACATCATAAATTCTACGCTGAATTATTTCTACCTTTGCCACCACAAAAACCATCACCAAAATGCGCATCGTGGCGACCATATTGTTTCTGCTTCTTCTGCAATTGAACGGTTGCACAAACTATTCTGTTTCAGACGCAAAGGAAGAAACTCAGGCCGAAAACAGCGTGCTTGCCGACAAGGTGGAGTCCGATTTGATGAACCTCTACAATGCCGCTGCCGACAACCGCAACGCGCTGCAACAGGAGGCCAACATTTGCCTCCCGACCACAGTCGTCCATGTTTTGGCCCATCGCAACCGTGTCATTAATCACAATGTGAGCATCCAACATGCTTTGCTGCAAACGCACCGTCCCACGGTGTCGAAATTAATACACCATTCTGTCACCCAGTTAGTTGCGTTCCCGAAGGAATATCACGTTTTCCGGCTGAGACGCATCTTAGTTTAGCGGTTTCCGTTTTTCACGTTTTTCCTTGTAGGGACACACCGCGTGTGTCCGCAGAATTTCGTGTTTTCCCATGTGTCCACACCTCATATGTCCGTAAAAACCATGTTGGCATTTGCCAATCGCGGACGCACGCGGTGCGTCCCTACCACATAACAATTAAACAATTCAACATCAAACAATTCAACAACAGAAAAAATGGAAACAATAAAATTCAAAGACCTAACCCAATACGAACTCCCCGAACTGACGCGCAAAGGCCTCTTCCGCCGTTGCATCTATCAACCCACGCAATCGCCCGTGAGCAAGAAGGAATACTATTTCGCCGCCAACGATTTCACCACCCTGACGGCGGCCTTGGAACATCGCCACTTCAACTTGACGAAAAAGCTGCACATCCAGCCCGATGGCAACGTGAAGCTCGTCGTGCTTCGGTCGAAAGACGGCAAGTTTGTGGCGGCGCAGGTGTTCCACTACCATCCCTTCGAGTTCAGTCCGATGACCGAAATCGTGGTGCTGAAAGAGGACGAAATCGCCTCGTTTAACGCAATGTTGGCCAAGTAACGGCTTTTTTAGACAAGGTACAACAATTCCTTTGGAAACCCCAGAAATTGTTGTACCTTTGCACCGTGATTTCAAAATACGTATTTTTTAACAATAAATTATTCGAATAATTATGCAACCATCACACATTGAACACATTGGAATCGCCGTCACAAGCCTCGACGAGAGCATTCCTTTCTTTGAAAAGCTGCTTGGCACCAAGTGCTATGCCATCGAGGAAGTGGCCGACCAAAAGGTGAAGACCGCTTTTTTGCGCTGCGGCCAGACCAAAATCGAGCTTTTGGAACCCACTTCGCCCGAAAGCACCATCGCCAAGTTCATCGAGAACAACAACGGTCGCGGCGGCATGCACCACATCGCCTTTGCCGTGGAGAACATCGAAGGCCATCTTGAAGAGGCCAAGGAATTGGGCATCCGCCTCATCGACCAGGCTCCGCGTCCGGGCGCCGAGGGCTTGAGCATCGCCTTCCTGCACCCGAAATCGACCTTCGGCGTGTTGACCGAACTTTGCGAGAATAAAAATAAATAAGACACGAGACTTCGAGACACGAGACGCGAGACTTTAGGCCTGTCCCGCGTCTCGCAGTCCCGCGTCCCGCGTCAAAAATGAAATAATCATAACACTCAGAATATCATGTTAATAGAACAAAAAATCCAGGAATTGCTGGAGAAACGCAATGAGGCCCGCCTCGGCGGTGGCCAAAAGCGCATCGATTCACAGCATGCCAAAGGCAAGATGACGGCCCGCGAACGCATCGCCATCCTGCTCGACGAAGGCAGCTTCGAAGAGACTGACATGTTCGTGACCCATCGCACCGTCGACTTTGGTCTCGACAAGCAACAGTACCTCGGCGACGGCGTCGTCACTGGTCATGGCACCATCGACGGCCGCGTCGTCTATGTCTACGCCCAAGACTTCACCGTGTTTGGCGGTGCCTTGAGTGAGACCATGTCGCTCAAGATTTGCAAGGTGATGGACCAAGCCATGAAGGTTGGCGCTCCCGTCATCGGCATCTGCGACTCGGGCGGTGCCCGTATCCAGGAAGGCTCACGTTCCCTCGCCGGCTACGCTGAGATCTTCCAACGCAACATCAACGCTTCGGGTGTCATCCCGCAGATTTCGGCCATCTTCGGCCCTTGCGCCGGCGGTGCCGTGTATTCTCCCGCACTGACCGACTTCATCATCATGACCAACGCGAACAGCTACATGTTCCTCACTGGTCCGAAGGTGGTGAAGACCGTTATCGGCGAGGACGTTTCGACCGACGACCTCGGTGGTGCCCGCATCCACTCGCAGAAGTCGGGCGTGGCCCACTTCGCCGTCGAGAACGAAGAAGAAGGTTTGGCCCTCATCCGCCGCCTCATCTCCTTCATCCCGCAGAACAATATGGAGAACGCCCCGCTGGTGGAGAGCAACGACCCCATCGACCGTATGGAAGACGCTCTGAACCAGATCATTCCTGACAACCCGAACAAGCCGTACAACGTGGCCGACATCATCACGGCCATCGTCGACAACGGCGACTTCCTCGAAATCCACAAGAACTACGCCAAGAACATCATCGTGGGCTTTGCCCGCTTCGATGGCATGTCGGTCGGTATCGTGGCCAACAATCCGGCTTTCTTCGCTGGTGTGTTGGACTGCGACGCTTCGCGCAAGGGCGCCCGTTTCGTGCGCTTCTGCGATGCCTTCAACATCCCGATCGTGACCTTGGTCGACGTTCCTGGCTTCCTGCCTGGCACGGGCCAAGAATATGCCGGCATCATCGTCCACGGCGCCAAGTTGTTGTATGCCTACGGCGAATCGACTGTGCCGAAGGTGACCGTCACGCTGCGTAAGTCCTATGGTGGTTCACACCTCGTGATGGGCTGCAAGCAGCTGCGCAACGACGTCAACTACGCTTGGCCGTCGGCTGAAATCGCCGTGATGGGTGCCAGCGGAGCCGTTGAGGTGCTTGATGGCAAGAAGATCGCCGAGATCACCAATCCTGAAGAGCGTGCCGAGTTCGTTGCCCAAAAGGTGGATGAATACACCAAGAAGTTCGCCAACCCGTATGAGGCCGCCAAGTTCGGCTACATCGACGACGTAATCGAGCCGCGCAACACCCGTTTCCGTGTCATCCGTGCCTTGCGCACCCTTGAGACGAAGCGCCTCGCCAACCCCGAGAAGAAACATTCGAACATCCCGCTGTAACCGTAAATCCTTGAAACGATGAACCTGTTACAATTTACATTACTGTTGGCTCACGAAGATTGGGTCTACACCAAAGGCTGGATTGTCACCATCGCGGGATTTCTCATCGTCATCCTCGCCCTCGCCATCCTTTCGATGATCTTTAGCGGCGTGGCTTCCTATTTCAAGAAGAAAGATGCCCAGAAGAACGAGGTGAAGGAGGTGAAGCCTGCCACGGTGAAGCCTGTCACCAAGTTGGCTGAAGGCGAAATCCCCGCTGAGGTGCAAGCCGCCATCGGCATGGCCCTGTACCTCACGACCAACCTCCACGACGAGGAGAGCAACGTCATCACCATCGAACGTCACCAGACCTCGTGGAACGACAAAAATTACGGAGTTAGACACTGGAATCATTAATCTATTCAAGCAATGAAAAAATTCAAATTCACCATTAGTGGGAAACCATACGAAGTAGAAGTCCAGAACATTGAGGGCAACATCGCTACCGTCAATGTGAATGGCACTGAATATCAAGTGGAAATGGAAGAGCAGGCCGCTCCTGTGGTGGCTCCCGTGGCCCGTCCGGCTGCCAAGCCCGCCGCAAGCGCACCTACCCAAAGTGCCGCTCCGAAACCTGCCGCTGCCGCCGGTGGCGCAGGCTACAAGATGGCCGCTCCGCTTCCCGGAACCATCATGCAGATCTTCGTCAAGCAAGGCGACGCCGTCAAGAAGGGCGACAAGCTGCTCATGTACGAAGCCATGAAGATGGAAAACAACCTGCTGGCTGAGGCTGACGGTACCATCACCGCCATCAACTGCCGCCAGGGCGACAATGTGCTCCAAGGTGATACTTTAATCGTAATCGGATAAGGTCATGTTAGGC
>JAFSJF010000123.1 GCA_017439405.1 Bacteroidales bacterium | reverse complement strand
TTATTCTTTACCATCTGTCAGTTCTTTGGCATCAACGTCTTCGGCAGGTTGCAGGTAGTCGCTGGCCTTAGCGGGTGAGATGATGCTGCGGCCTAATTGTTTCTCCAATTGGTCTCTTGCTGCTTTTGCCACGCCTCCGCCATCTTTTGCAGTTTGTTTGCTTTGTTCAAAGCCTTTTGGATTACGCTGTTGCGAAAGTTCACGGGTGGAAGCCTCGGCTAAAGTGTTCAGCGCCACTTCCACGCTGGTCATGTTGTCACGCAAGTTCTCTTTGGTCAAGCCTTTGAAGGCCTTGTATTGGCCTGTTGTCATCCCGCTCCAAGCCTTGGTGAGGATGTTGGTGAGGATGGCAAATTCTTGTTTTTCCTTGATGCCAACACGCTCCCATTCGTCGGTGAGGGCTTTGCGCGTCATGATGGATTTCATCCGCTCGTTAATCCATTGGTCGGAATACCCTTGACGGCGATAGTCGGCCACGGCCATTTGGAAAGTCAACTCGGGGTCAATCATTTGGTCGACGCGCTGTGCTCCCACTTCGGCAAGCCATTGTTTTACGGGTTCAGCTTTCTTTGAGGGAATGGACTGGATGATGCGGAAAATGCCTTCAAGGTCGGCAAAGTTGATTTTTTGCTTGCCACCGGCGGTTTGGAACAAAAGGGGGGTGACAATTTGTCCCCACCCTTTGGAAAGTTCCTTGTCTCGTTGCCGCATCTTTTTCAAATAGTCGGTTGGATTTGTGGTGTCTGTCAGAACCTGAACAATATCTGCCACTGCAAAATAGTATTTTTCTTCTTGTTCGTTCCAAACAATACGAACATTCTTTCCTTCAAAAACTTGGATGATGGATTCGTTTGACATGATGTTTTCAAATTTGATTGCAATAATAGGGAAAATTTTCAGTTAAAGAATCAGGACGAACAAAAAAACTGAAAAACGGATGGAAGACAAAAGGAAAACCCTGCAAATCGCGTTTATGGTGGCTGGAATTCTTATTGGATTGGCTTCCACTTTATACGGTTTTTTGGGGTCGGAGTATAAGGCCCCAGCCTTCATGATGAACTGGTGTGTGGGCGCAGGGATTTGCCTCGCCTTGTCGGTGGCTGTCGCGCCGCAGCGACCGAAACGCATTTGGCTGTGTTTGTTGATGTTGCTGGCCTTGGTGAGCATTCCTTTGTTCGTCAAGATGGGTGTCAATATGCGGGCTTCCCAATTCGTCGGAATCATTGCGGCGTGTCTGTTTGTCCCTTATTTGTTGACAATCATTATCTTGCGCTTGCCTGTCAGGGAAGTCTATAAAGAAGCACTGTTTATGGGTTTCTTGCCCTTTGCATCCCTTTCTTTGACGGGTGCTTGGGGCAACCATGCCATCGTGATGTCCATTGCATTCGTCACATTGCCAGTATTTTACTATGTTTCACGCAATGCCACCGCCAAGGAGAGGTGGATTCAGGCGTTGGTCTTCATCTTGCCGATAGCGCTGTCCCACATCATGGGCTATTTCCCAATTGTGGCGGCGCGGCTCGTTGCGTTGGTGGTGTCGGTTTTAGCGGTCATGCTGCTGCATTCGTTGAAAGTCTCTTCGAAAACGAGGAATGTGTTTTTGGCCGTATTGATGTTGCTTTCGTTGCCGCTTTCGTTTTTGATGAGTGCGAACCTGTTCACCTATCTTGTTGCCAACGAAGAACATAGCGAGGTGAAAGAACCTTTTTCGTTTTCATACGCTTTTGTCACCAACGATGGCGACACGCTGACCGATGCTTCGCTCACAGGCAAGAATGTGGCGGTGTTTTTCTGGTCGTCGCATTGCGCGAACTGCCATGAGGAGTTGCCTCATTTCTCCAATTTGGCTGCCCAATACGAAGGCGACACGACCAAGGTGTTCATAGCAACTTTCATCTCCTTCAGTGAAGCTAATGATTCGGCCTTTTATGCGAGAGAGACGAGTCGGGAATCAGCCTTCACTTGGGCTAAGGCATTGGACAGCAAGCAAGTGATGCAAGATTTGGGTTTCAACGCTTTTCCGCATGTCACCTATATCAATAAGGAGGGCAAGGTGGTTTACAACGGCTACCTCAGCAACCGTCCTTGGATTTTCGCCTATCATCCGAGGAAGTTTTTGGAGTAGGGACGAACAGCTCTTTCTTGTTGGCTAAGGCTTTCAAGGCTTTTAGCACTTCTTTTCCTTTCTCTGTCAGGTAGTATTTGCTTGGGGTGATTAGGCATGTCAGGGTAAAGCATGGCCAACAAATCATTTTTGATTGCAGGCTCAAGAAATGCTTTCCTGAAATACTGTCGGGATATGGTTGCTTGCTCGGTTGCAAGCGCACAGTTTCCTTCATCGGTTTTGCGTCTTTCGTAACTAATAGTGACTAACCATGCGCTCGGCTTTTCCTCGAATTCGAACTTCATGGTGGGGTAGGAGGCTGTTTCGGAGCGGATTCTCGTGTAGCCTGTCCCGCATTTCTCGATGTCGCCCGTCGGGCAGAAAGCCTCGGCAATGAGCTTGTTTCTTGTATAGGCCAAGTAATCATTGACCACCTTGCCACCCTTGGCGTTGGCGAATGCCGCAACAGCTTCCATAGCCTCAACGTTGAAACCGTGTTTTCATTATTATTTGTTTCTATGCTATTATAACTTATAAAGCCATAAATAGATACCCTCATTTATAACTTTCTAAGTTGAATTTGTAAAAAAAAAGTTCAGTTTTTCAAGCACCCGATGGGCACCACAATCACGCCGTCCTTGCGCTGGTAGGCATACGAGCCTGTGGCCGTCACTATCATCATGAACGAAGGGCTTTCCATCTTCGTCGTGTCAATCTTGCCGGCAAGTTTCTTCAGGTTCGCCGCGCCTTCTTCGATAAGGGTCTCGCCGCCTAATTTGACTTCAGCGAGTCCATAATGCCCGTTGGGAAGGTGGATGACGGTGTCGCACTCCAGCCCATTATGGTCCCTGTAATGGTAAACGCGCCCGCCTATTGCATCGGCATACACCCTCAAGTCCCTCACCGCCATGGTCTCAAACAACAAGCCGTAGGTGGTAAGGTCTTTCATCAGGTCTTTTGGGCCAAGCCCAAGGGCAGCCGTGGCCACTGATGGGTCCACAAAATAACGCGTGTCCGAAGTGCGGATGGCGGTTTTGCTTCTCAGGTTCGGGTTCCAGGCGGGCATGTCTTCGATGACGAAGATTTTTTTCAGCGCCGACAGATAAAGGGCGATGGTGTTTTCCGTCAACGAACTGCCGCCGTTAGCCACCAAATCGGCATGGATGGTGCTGACGGGCACTTGTCCGCCTTGGTGCCTTGCGTAGGCGCGCAAGAGCCTCATGGCGAAGTCGGGGTCGCGTTGCACGTCGTCGACGCGCGAGATGTCGCTTTCGCAGATGGCTTTGACGTAATTGGCCGCCATGCGCAACGCCGGTTCCCTTTTTCGTCCCAAAACGCCAGGCCATCCTCCTCGGCACAGCATATAGGCAATCTCTTCCAACGAGGAATCAGGCGCGACACAAGCCTTCATTTGTCCCGCGAAAAGGTCAAGCAAACTGACTTTCCCATTCGATTCGCCCGATTCCCAAAGGCTCATCGTCCGCATGGTGAGCCATGCAAAACGGCCTGTCCCCGTATGAGATATCTTGCTTTTGTCGGCAGGCACGGCCGAACCGGTAAAGATGAATTGGCCAGGCTCGCCCCTTTGGTCGATGACGTACCGTGCGGTATCCCACAACTGGGGAGCCATTTGCCATTCGTCGAGCAGTCGTGGCACTTCGCCGTCGAGCAACAGCTCCGGGTCGTTCTCGGCCATCGTCAGGTATTCTTTCGACATCTTGGGATGGTCCATGTTGAGCACACTTGCGGCGTGCTGTTTGGCCGTCGTTGTCTTGCCGCACCACTTGGGGCCTTGAACAAGCACGGCTCCGGCGGCTTCAAGTTGATCCTTGAGCATCTGGTCGGAAATTCTTTCCCTGTATGACACTTGTTCGTCCATATTTTATGGCTTTATATTCGCTGCAAAAATACGACATTGTTTTTGAATATTATCTATTCTGTTTGAAAATATTTTAATTAATTGATAATCATATTTATATATTGTTTTCATCGTGCTAGTTAGAGATTTTTCATCGTGGGAGTTGGAGATTTTTCATCGTTCTAGTTGGAGATTTTTCATCGTGCCAGTTGGAGATTTTTCATCGTGCCAGTTGGAGATTTTTCATCATGCCACTTGGAGCAAATATACAAAGCCTCCACCCAAAAAGCGCCAAGGGTTTATTTGGCGTTTTCAGGGTGGAGGAGAGGTAAAATATGTCACGTGGCTTATCGTGCAATCACGAAGCGCGACCAGCCGTGGCTGCCGTCAGTGAACTCAACCTTCAGAAGGTAGGTGCCTTGCGCAAAACCGACAAGACTGATGGAGGAATTACTTTCCTTGGTTTCCTTTTCATAATGGAGAGTACCCAGAATGTCGTAAACCGCGATGCGCTTGATGTCGTTGCCCTTGATGTTGAGCATTTCATTGGCAGGATTGGGATAGACTGTCAACTCATGCATGGGATTGTCGTCCACGCCGAGGCCGCTGAATTGGGCGCGAATGGAATGGTTGGCATTCACACTGCGGAAGGTGTAGGATTCCACAGGGCCGACATCCACGCCATCCACCAAAACTTTGCTCACTCGGCATCCGCTGTTGGGAATGATGGCAAAAGTCTTGTCCTCGCCTGGGTTGACCATGACTTCTCCCTCAGGCGTGATGCTGCCATTGCCACCAGCCGAAGCGGTGATAGTGTAGAACAGCCCTTGCGTGAACACAGCAACCAAATTCCTGTCGCGCTCCACAGTGAAGGTATATTGTTCGTCGGTTGAGACAACAGCTCCGTTCTCCGTCCAACTCACGAAAGTATAAGTTGGGTTGGCAATGGCGATAAGGGTGCATGAAGTGCCTTCCTCGTAGGTGCCGGCACCAATGACCGATCCGGCATTGGCCGGCTGCACATTGGCCGAAACGGTGTAGTGGTTGACGATTTTGCTGAAATGTGCCACATAAACGGCATTGCCTGTGATCGTGAAACTGAACGAAGCATCTGTCGAGACTTGGCTGCCGTTCAATGTCCAATTGACGAATTCATAGCCGACAGCGGCAACTGCATTCAAGGTGCAATTGGAGCCTAATTCGTAGGTTCCGCCACCCGACACCGAGCCGCCTTCAACAGGTTCGGCTGTGGCGGTGATGGTGGCTTGGTTGGCGTTTTGGGCGAAATGCGCCACAAATGTAAGGTTTCTGTTTACGACGATGCTATAGGTTGGTTCAGTTGAAACCACCGTGCCATTTCGTGTCCAGTTCTCAAACACATAGCCATCGTTGGGCATGGCCGAAATAACGCAAGTGGAGCCTTCTGCATAGGTGCCGCCACCCGAAACCGTGCCTCCATTGGCCGGATCGGCATTGACGGTGATGGTGTATTCTTCTGGCTCTTGCTCGAAATTCGCCACATAGCTTGCATTGCCCGTAACCGTGAAGCTGTAATCTGGATTGGTGGAGACCTGCGTTCCGTTCTTTGTCCAATTGACGAAGGTGTAACCGCTATTGGCCGTGGCGCGGAGTGTGCAAGTGCTGCCTGATGCGTATGTCCCTCCTCCATTGACCGAGCCGCCGTTGGATGGATTGGCCATGGCGGTAATGGTGTAATTTGTGGGGGCAACGTCGAACACTGCCACCAAATTGCGGTTGCCTGTTACCGTGAAGGAGTAAGTGGCGTTGGTGGAAACCGATGTGCCGTTTTCCAACCAGTTCACGAAAGTGTAGCCGCTGTTGGGTGTGGCGCGAAGGGTGCAGGTGCTTCCCGAAGCGTATGAGCCTGCGCCAGTGATGGTTCCCGCATTAGACGGGCTTGCCGTGGCGGTGATGGTGTAATTTGTCGTGTTTTGCTGGAAGTGCGCCACATACGCTGCATTGCCCGTAACCGTGAAACTGTAGTTGGGATTGGTGGAGACCTGCGTTCCGTTCCTCGTCCATTTCACGAAAGAATAACCGCTGTTAGCCGTGGCATGAAGTGTGCAGGTGCTGCCTTGGGCGTATGTGCCGCCACCCGAAACCGTGCCGCCATTGGTTGGATTTGCGGTGGCGGTGATGGAGTAAGTAGTCATTTGTCCCCATGGTGAGACTTTGACGACATAGCAATAATTCTCTGTTAGAGTCCCCATGTTACTATTTGGATAATTGTCGCTGATGTCAAGATAAAGCCCTTGATGCTCATCTGCAAAGTAGCCCATCCAGAAAGTGCCGTTGTAACCCTTGGGGGCTGCAAACACCGAATAAACCTCATCGTATTGATGCTGCCAACCGCTACTAAGATTGATGGCATCGTCTGACCATTGACCATATTGGTTTCGATATGTGACATAAGCACTCCTATACGAAAAGTCTGTTGCATTACATATTCTTGTTTCAGACCATACGCTGTAGATAATAGCTATATTCCCTAAATTATCGACCGAGATACCAGGCATAGTAGCCAAACCTTTTGTCCGATAATTCCATGATTGCCCTGTTACATTCTCATAATAAATATCTCCACTTCCATCTTCATCTACATAACCAAAAACGTGTAAGTTTTGATTGCCGTTAGCCTCAGCAAGTGCATAAAGACGATCGACCCAAAGAGTGTTTGCCATTCCATTTGCCGCCCATTCAGGATGGTTGGCATCACCGCTCCAATAGCCATATCGAGGTATTTCGTGGCCTCCTTGTTGGTTGGTGTAGTTTGAATTCCAATAAACAATACCGTAGCCATAGGCAGGCCAGTAAGTAACATTATTTGCATCCGTAGGATGCCATCTGAACAATCCAAATGTAGCATGCACAACGCCGTTGTCATCAATTGCAATACTGTGTGAATTGTCCGAGGTGCATAAGGAGTCAATAAGACCATTTGGGTAATCCGCAAAATCAATGGCATGTACACCTGCAACAGCAAAAGGTGCAATTACTTGTTTCGACCAAGTTTGCCCATTATCATGTGAAATAATGTAGAACACTTCAGTGGTATATGCACCAAGCATGATGGCGACATTGTTGCCATTTGTTGCCATTACATAATCGTCGGCTCCAAGTTGGTTTCTATAGTCTCCATTAGTGGCGTTGTTAACCAAAGGAAGTTCTGTCGGTCCAGTCCATGATTGTCCTCCATTGGTGGAACGAGCATACCAAATTTTATTTATGTTGACACCGCCGACACTCTCTTGAGTAGCCATTACCACGTGTACGTATTGGTCGTTTGAACCGCTAACAGCAATTCTAGGCCATTGGTATCCCGAAAAAGTTTTGATAAGAGACCAGCTGCCTTGTCCTTTGGAAGAACGTTTGTAAATGTTTGTTCCTGAAGAAGTGTGTGACGCTAAAATCTCTCCGTTACCTATGGCTGCAATGGAAGGCCACCCGGATTTTTCGGATTCTATACGTGATGATGGCTGGTTTCCGAAGTTGTATCCGTTGTAGTAATTATATCCTGTGCCTCGATTAGGGAAACTTGTATTCCATGAATGATCCCATGATGCCACAACCGAAGCTGTGCCATCTGCCCATGTTGCAATTCTATTGCCAAGGGCGGAATTGGACTGAAGATCATAGTTGGTTGTCATAACTTGATATTCTGACGTTTCTCTACTGATTCTTGGCGCTTTAAAAATTGACTCTGGATGATTAAATTGTAAACCAGGGATTGAAGAACCATCAATTGTTTTAATCGAACTCGGTTTTTCGACAGTGAATGATAAGTTTTTCATGGCTTCACTCACCGTTGGTCTTTGCGCGTAGCCAACTACACTTATCAATAAGGTAATTATAATAAATTCAATCTTTTTCATTTTCGTTAGTTTTTAAGTATATCATTCCGCATCACAAACCACCCTAACACTCTGTCCATAATACCGAAAATCGGTTTGGATAGGGGAGAGGCTGGCATAGTTGAAGCTTAAAAGGTAAGCGTAGGTCGGGTTTTGGCACGACGACGACCAATAGTAGCCGCTCGTTCCCGTGCCGCTCACCGAGGTTCCGGCACGGCTTCCGGCTGCTGGGAGGAACACCGCGCCTGCGGCTTCCAAAGTGCTCCATGCGGAGGATGAGATGACGTTGTCGCTGAACGAGGCGCTCCCGCTGTTGGCGTTGTTCAGTGTGTAGGTCGAGTTGCTCCAATCGTCGGGCAAGATGATGAGGCCGTTTTTGCCGGCCACCTCGGCTTTTGCGTATCGTTTGCCTGAGGAGGTGTTTCTGCTCGTCAGCAGATACGACCACTCATCTTTCGTCAGTGTGCGCCACACGCGGGTTTCGTTTCCGCCGTTGCTGATGGCGTTCACGCCCCAGTCGGCCAAGCCGGTTTGGTCGTTCAGGTTAGCAGTGGATGAGCCGTAGGCCAAATAGTCGTTGTAGTTTTGGCTCGTGGAATAGGGTTGGTAGCTGTTTGCGCCGTGGGCAAAGTTGCTTGTGCCCCATCCGAAGAGGTCAATCCAGCCGCTATTATTTTGCGAGATGTTGGTGTTGTCGGTGCCGATGTAATCATATTGGTGCGAGGCGAAACGCCATGTGTTGGTCGAGGCTTGGTATTGCAGGTTGCCTTTCGAGAAATACACCTTTTGGCTTGGGCTTACCGAAAACTTGCCGTTGATGATACCATCGGGAACAGTGTTGCCGCCATTGTTGCCACCACCGCCGTTTCCTCCTCCGTTTCCGCTACCGCTTGAGGTGACCAAGGTCTCCACGAAGCGGACAGCCGCGTTTTTCATTGGGTTGAACTCGTTTGCTAACGATGAGGTGCAGTCAAGTACCAACATGATTAAGGCACTGCTCTTTTTTTCCGTTATCTCGGTTGAACTTTCTATGGGGTATTCCGTATCCAATTGCCAAGATGAGCCTTGCCTTTTCCACAACTGTAGGCGATTGATCTCGTCTTGC
>JAFSJF010000122.1 GCA_017439405.1 Bacteroidales bacterium | reverse complement strand
TGGGCAGGAACTTGCAGTATTTGTTGAGCAGTTCGCGGATGCGGCCTTCTTCGAGGAATTCCTCGGCGTCGTCGCTGATGTAGAGGATGACGTCGGTGCCACGGTCGCCCTTCGGGATTTCGTTCATAGTGTACTCGGGGCTGCCGTCGCATTCCCAGATGACGCCGTTTGTGCCTTCGTCCTTGCACGACTTGGAAATCAGTGCGACTTTCGAGGAGACCATGAAGGCGGAGTAGAAGCCCAAGCCGAAATGTCCGATGATGTTGGCAGCCTCGGCTTCGCTCTGGGTCTTGAACTTGGCGATGAACTCCTCGGCACCCGAGAAGGCGATCTGGTTGATGTATTTGTCCACCTCTTCGGCACTCATGCCAATGCCGCGGTCGCGGACGGTGAGGGTCTTTTTCTTCTTGTCGACTTCCACCTTAATAGTAAGGTCGCCTAACTCGCCCTTAAACTCGCCCGAGGCGGCCAAGGCCTTCAGTTTTTGTGTGGCGTCCACGGCGTTGCTGATGATTTCGCGCAGGAAGATTTCCTGGTCCGAATAGAGGAACTTCTTGATGACGGGGAAGATGTTTTCGGTCTTCACCCCGATGTTACCTGTTTGTTGCATATCTTTATGTATTTAAAATTCAAAGATTTAAGATTGAAAATTGGCTTTTGGCCACTGGCTATTGGCTTTTGGCAGCTTCAACTGAGATGGAGAAGTTCATACTATTAGATGAAGCTGCCAGAAGCCAGAGGCTAAGAGCCAGCCGCCGATAGTCAAATTGTGTGCCATTGGGAAAACTGACATTTTGGCAAGAAAAGATTGACTTGAATGATAGAAATTTTCTATTTTTGCAACCAAAATCTCTTTGGTATGAAAAAATATATGGTTCTATTGGCTTTTTGCCTTGTTGGATTGGCGTTTTCATCTTGCTCGTCGTTACGAAACACTACACCGAAGAATTTGCCTCCTTTGAGTGAGGTGTCACCGATTCTTGACAGTATCGTTGAGGAAGGATACCAATTGTATTATTACGAAAGGGCCAATTGGATTGCAACAGACCTTGTGTTTGAAAGGTATGGGGTGGACGAACTTGGCAGATCCATTATTTATCAAACCGACAACAATCTTTGGACGGTTTGTTTCTTTGATAAAAACAATGAAAAATGTCTTTTGGAATGTCGATTTGATGTCAAGTCAGGTAATACCGTGGCTATGGATTCCATTCGTCCTGCTTCTACTTTTGAAAAAGAACAGTTGCAGCGAAAAGAGACGATGCTTAATGAGGCCATCAGCAAGTATGGCTCTGAATTAAAGTTTGCTCCTGCATCATTCGGTAATCCGAACATCGATTTTGTTCGCATGAATGACCATTTGACGCGGGTGTATTTCCTTCAAGGTACAATACAGCATGATGTGATACCTTTTGGAAACGATTATTCGATCGATTTTGATGAGAATTTGAAACCAATTGCTTTCCGTCGTTACCATCGATCACTAATAGATAGTCCAACAAAAAATGACAAAGGTGAAGAAGCCAAATTTCTCTTTCACACACATTTGAAAGACAATCCTTTTATCACTCCAACCGATATTTGCAACTTTCTGCTTTATCGTCCGAAAAACATGGACGGTTTCATGGTCGCAAGTGAGGCGTACAACTGCATGTTTTTGTTCTCGGTTGACCAACATCGAATCGTCGTTCAGTAAGAAAGAATCATAAAGTTACTCTTCATTACTTTGATTGAGAAAGCCTTTTATCCAGCGGTGAAACGCCATCTTACCCTGTTCACCGCTGGATAAAAGCAGGTTTTTTGAAGGAATAATCGTCGCAGTTGAAGAATCGAGGCGAAGAAAATTCTATAATGTGTTTTGTGACGTTTTTGATTATTTTTGCAGCGTAAATATGTTTCAACATGGCAACAGAAATAGAGCAAACGCGTTTTGAAAGGTTGTTTGAGAGGATATCTTCTCTTTTGGAGCAGGCGAGAGCAACCGTGTCAAGGAATGTCAATACCGTGGAGGTTTACACCAAGTATGAGATTGGGCGATATATTGTTGAAGATGAGTTCGATGGGAAGTATCGGGCCGCCTACGGGAAAACGGTCTTGCAAAACCTTTCAACCCGAATGATTGAGCGTTTTGGAGAAGGCTGGTCGTATGAGACGCTGAATCTTTGCAAGAGGTTTTATGCCGTTTATTCGGATTTTGTAACCGATGGCTACAAAATCCAAGAATCAAATTCTGTAACCGCTGGTTACAAAATTGATGTCTTGGCACAAAACGATGTTCCAGAAGTTCCGAAAAGGACAAATCCACACTTTGTCTTAACGTGGAGTCATTATCATTCTTTTGCGTGTCAAAAATCCACAGGCACGAAGCTTCTATGAGATAGAGGCGGCAAGGCAGCAGTGGTCAAAACGTCAACTTCAACGCCAAGTGGGAAGCTGCCTTTATGAAAGATTGGCTTTGAGCCGTGACAAAGACGCAGTAATGCGTCTCGCCAATGAAGGCCAGACCATCGAAAAGCCCACGGATTTATTGAAGAATCCGCTCACTTTGGAGTTTCTCGGTTTGAAGCCTGATGCTTCCTACTCCGAAAGCAAACTTGAGAGCGCCATCATCGACAAATTGCAGATGTTCCTCTTGGAATTGGGCAAAGGTTTCCTTTTCGAAGGCCGTCAGAAACGTTTCACTTTTGAGGAAGACAACTTCTACGTTGATCTTGTGTTTTACAACCGTCTGCTGCAATGTTATGTGCTCATTGACTTGAAAACCGACAAGTTGACCCATCAGGATTTGGGACAAATGCAGATGTATGTCAACTATTTTGACCGTTATGTGAAGACGGATTTTGAGAAACCCACTATCGGTATTCTTTTGTGCGAAACCAAAAACGATGCTCTTGTGGAATTGACCTTGCCCAAAGATGCCAATATCTATGCACAACAATATGCCTTATGCCTGCCTGACAAGGCTCTCTTGCAGAAAAAGTTGGCTGAATGGATTGCGGAGTATAAGGGGTATGAAATAGGAAGTCGTTGAAAGACGGGTTCGGCTGGAAAAATGCCTTTTATCCAGCGGTGAAACACCATTTTACCATGTTCACCGCTGGATAAAAGCATGTTTTTGAAGAAAAAATGGCTAAAAAATGCGTTTTATTCAGCGGTGAACGATAGTTTTTGTATCTTTGCCGCTGAATAAAACGATGTTTTTATGATGAATGTCATTGGTAGAAAAGACGAAGTCGAAAAAATCAAAAGGCTGTATAACAGTAAAATGCCTCAGTTTCTGACGGTGTACGGACGTCGTCGCGTGGGAAAGACTTTTCTCATCGATGAGGTGCTAAGCGGAAAAATCACCTTTCGCCATTCGGGATTGTCACCTGTTGATGCGCAAAACCACAAGAACAGTTTGAAGGAGCAGCTGAAGCACTTTTACATGTCGTTGCAGGCGCAAGGCGTGAAGAAAAGCAAGTGTCCTACGTCGTGGCTTGAGGCTTTCTTCATGTTGGAAATGCATCTTCAAGCTATCGACGACGGCTCGCGGCAGGTGGTCTTCCTCGACGAACTGCCTTGGATGGACACGCCCCGATCGGGGTTTATGACAGCTTTGGAGGCCTTATGGAACAACTGGGGCTGCCATCGCAAGAATTTCATGCTCGTGGTGTGCGGCTCGGCCACTTCGTGGATTACAGACAATTTGATCAACAACCATGGAGGATTGTATGGAAGGCTGACTTGCCAGATGAGGCTGTCGCCGTTTACGCTCGAAGAATGTGAGCAATACTTCCACAGCCGAGGCATCCGGCTGTCGCGCTACGACATTGTGCAGAGTTATATGATTTTTGGCGGCATTCCGTATTATTTGAGCTATTTTGAGCCAGGCCGGAGCCTCGCGCAGAACGTTGACAACCTGTTTTTTAGGAAAGGTGCGGTGCTGGCTGATGAATTCGACCGTTTGTTTTCGTCCGTTTTTTCGAGGCCAGAGGAGATGAAACGGATAGTGGAGGCTCTTGGCAACAAGCGGTCGGGATATACGCAGGAAGAGCTTGTCACGACCACGGGCTTGCCTTGGGGCGGCAGTTTCAGCACGATGCTCAAGGCGCTTGAGGCCAGCGATTTCATTGAGCCATACGTTCCTTTTGGGAAAGGGAAACGCGAGAAACATTACAAATTGACAGACGCTTTCTGCCTGTTTTACATGAAGTTCGTGCGTGGGCGGAAGGAAATTGACCCCGAGTTTTGGATGCACAATGTGACTTCGCAAGCCGTGTCGTCGTGGCGGGGTTTCGCGTTTGAGGAGGTGTGCTTTTCGCATATCGGCAAGATCAAAAAGGCTCTCGACATTCTTGGGGTTTCGTCGACGGAATCGGCGTGGGCGGTGAAAGGGGATGATGAAACGGAAGGCGCACAGATGGACTTGCTCATCAATAGGAAAGACAATGTCGTCAACCTGTGCGAAATGAAATTCTACAACGAGAAATTCACGGTCAACAAGGCTTATTATTCAAAGGTGGTGCATCGACAGAACCTTTTGGCCGAGCGGATTCCGAAACGGGCTGTCATTCACAATGTTTTGGTGACGACCGAGGGTTTGACCTACAATGAATATAGTGGTGTTTTCCAAAAGGTGGTCACGATTGACGATTTGTTTGTGAAATGACGAAAATGTGTATTTTTGCCGTGAAAATCAATCATGTGTAATAAACAAGGAGAAGAAGGGAAATGGAAAAGACCGTTTTTGATTTTGGGGGACTTAGGGCTTATCGCGAGGATAACCAGTTGGAAGTCAAGTCGTCGCAGGGCGGCTTACCCGATTCGTTGTGGGACACTTACTCCGCCTTCGCCAACACCGATGGCGGCTGCATCTTGCTCGGCGTGAAGGAACGCGCCGATGGTTCGTTGTATGCCGTCGGGCTGAAAAACGCGGAAAAGTTGCGGACTGATTTTTGGAATGCGGTGAACAACCGCCAGAAAATCAGCGTGAACCTGATGACGGAGCGGCGTGTGCGTGTGGAGTCGGTCGAGGGGAAGGATGTGCTGGTGCTTGAGGTGCCTCGTGCCGACAGGGCGGCGCGTCCTGTGTTTCGCGGCCAAGACCCCCGCACGGGTACGTTCCGCAGGAACGGCTCCGGCGATTATCGTTGTTCCTTGGAGGAGGTGTCGGCTTTGTTCCGCGACGCGGCTTTGGTGCCGCAGGATGCCAAGGTCTTGAAGGAGATGGATATGTCGGTGTTTTGCATGGAGACCATTCGCGGCTACAGGCAGTTGTTCCGCGATTCCCACCCCGGGCACGTCTGGAACAACTTGGAGGACGAGGTGTTTCTCCGTCGCATTGGCGCGATGGCGTTTGCCGATGACGGGTCGTATCATCCCACGGCGGCGGGCTTGCTGATGTTTGGCTACGAGTTTGAGATTGTGCGCGAGTTTCCGCAGTATTTCCTTGATTTTCAAGAGAACAGGCAAATGCTCAAGACCCGCTGGACGGATAGGATTGTGTCTTCATCGGGCGACTGGAGCGGCAATGTCTTTGATTTCGTTTTCCGAGTGGTGCCGAAACTGACTTCGGATTTGAAGGTGCCTTTCGTGCTGAAGGGGATGCAACGCATTGACGACACGCCCGTTCACAAGATTCTGCGCGAGGCCGTGACGAATGCCTGTGTCCATGCTGATTTCTACGGTCGGCGCGGCTTGGTGGTTCAGAAGAATGCGGATGGGTTTGTATTTGCGAATCCGGGCAGTATGCGTGTGCCTCGAAGCGTGGCTGTCGAGGGAGGCGTTTCCGACCCTCGCAACGGCGTGATGCTGAAGATTTTCTCGCTTGTCAACTACGGCGAGCGTGCGGGCAGCGGTTTGAGTAGTGTCATTTATGTTTGGAACAAGGTTTTCCATGCTTCGGCGACCATTGCTGAGGAAATGGGTGTCGAGCGTGTCGTTCTGACCTTGAACAAGGAAGGCCACGAACAGGACATTGCGGCGATGTTGGAGTTATATGACGACCCCGAAGAACTGACTTTTGGCGATCTTGACCCCCAAAATGAACCCCAAAGAAAGAAATATGATACACAAAATGGGGAATTTGATACTCAATTCATGGTTCGTGAACCCCAAAATGTGGGATATGGCCCCCAAAAGCAGGGTGATGACCCTCAAAAAGGCGAAAGTGACTCTCAAGATGATACCCCAAAAAATGGCGATGATACCACAAAAGAGGATGGTACCCCAAAAATTGTCGATAAATTGTCGATAAAGGATGTTTTTGTCGGTAAATTATCGACAAATTTAGAAATTATCGATAAATTATCGATAAACGATAGGGTTGTCGATAAATTTTGTGAAGTTTTAGTGTTTGTATTATGCAATCCTCATGCAAGAACAGAGCAAATTGCCCAATTATTAGGATTAAGCATTTCGCGAGCAAAACAATACCTACAGAAATTGACCGAATTTGGTTTTGTCACAAGAGAAGGCGCAAATAAGAATCGTACTTACAGTGCCTCAAATGAGTTGCTGAGATTGTTGAAAGAGAAGAATTAAAATATGAACGAAATCTACGACTTCTACAATAACGGCGCCGAGATAGGCCGCTTGGAGCGCGGCTTAGGCATCGTGGAGTTTCATCGGACAAAGGAAATCCTGGCGCGCTACATCGATGGCGGAAAGGTGATTTACGACATTGGCGGTGGCATCGGGATGTATGCGGCTTGGTTGGCGAAGAAAGGCAACGAGGTACATCTCATCGAGTTGGCCGAAAATGCCGTGGAATATGCCAAGACGAACATGATGCAGGATTGCCATTTCATTGCCGAGACGGGCAATGCCTTGCAAGTCAATCGTCCCGACGAGAGTGCTGATGTGGTGCTGCTGATGGGGCCGCAATATCATTTTCGCGATAGGGAAGACCGACTGCAATCGCTGCGCGAGGCATTCCGTGTGCTGAAGAAAGGTGGCCTCATGGTGGCGACGGGCATCTCGAAGTTCAGCTCCATGACTTGGGCTTTGTCGGTCTATGGTGAGAAGAAGAACGGGAACTTCATGGAATTCCTTGACGATCCCGTGTTTTTCAATATGATCACGGGCGAGATGACCACGGGCGACCATGTTCGACCGGCGGAATATCCGAGGTTCATCGCGGAGTCGTATTTTACCACTTCGGAGGAGATGAAATCGGAAGTTGCAGAGGCGAGATTCACGGTGGAGAAAGCCATTGCCGTGGAGGGCTGCATCTGGTTTACGCCGCACCTTGCCGAGAAATGGGAGGACAAGGCCAGCCGTGAGCGCCTGTTGGACATCGTCAGGCTGACGGAGAGTGAGACCGAGATGATGGGGATGAGCCCGCATTTTTTGGTGGTGTCAAGGAAATGAAAGTATTTTATGGTAAACGACAAAAAACATAGGATCCGCATCCCGCTCTACGCCAAAATCCTGCTTGGCATGGGCTTGGGCATTGGTTTCGGCTTTTTGGCCATCGCCTTGCATGGGGAAGGCTTCGTGCATGATTGGGTGGCACCTTTCGGCACCATCTTCATGCGACTTCTGAAGCTGATAGCTGTGCCATTGGTGCTGGTGTCGCTCATCTTGGGCGTGGTCAACCTGAAGGACATCCGAAACTTGTCGCGCATCGGGCTGAAAACCATCGTGATATATGTTTGTACGACAATCATCGCGGTGAGTATCGGCTTGGCGATGGTCAGTGCGATAAAGCCGGGGAAACTGTTCCCGAAGGACAAGCAGACCGAGTTCGTGGAACGCTACCGGCAGACCGTTTCGGCGCGAGAGGCCGACATGCAGCAGGTGCAGGAACAGTCGCCGCTTCAGTTTGTGGTGGATATGGTGCCCGAGAATCTTTTTCAAGCCTTGGGCGACAATTCCAAGATGCTGCAAATCATCTTCTTTGCCTTGCTTTTTGGTGTGGCGTTGATTGTGGTTGGGCCATCGAAAACGCCTTCGATTGTGCGGTGTGTGCAGCAGTTGAACCTTGTTTTATTGAAAATCATCGATTTCATCATGGCCTTCGCGCCTATCGGTGTTTTTGCATTGATGGCGGCCTTGATTGTGGACTATTCGGGCGACGCGGGCATCTTCTCCGCCTTGGGCTTGTACGCGCTGACGGTTATGTTGGCTTTGGCGGTCGTCATCTTCTTGGTCTATCCGCTTATCATGCGTTGCTTTGGCGGTCGGACGCTGAAGCGGTTCTGCCACGCCGTGTTTCCCGTGCAGTTGATGGCGTTCTCGACCAGCTCGAGTGCGGCCACTTTGCCTCTGACGATGGAACGCACGCAAAAACATTTGGGCGTTTCCGATGAGGTTTCGTCGTTCGTTTTGCCCGTGGGCGTGACCATCAACATGGACGGCACGAGTTGCTATCAGGCGGTGGCGGCGGTGTTTTTGGCACAGGTGTTGGGCCTCGATTTGTCTTTTGGCCAGATGCTACTCATTTTGGCCACGGCCACCATTTCTTCAATTGGTACGCCGGGCATTCCAGGAGGCAGCATTGTCATGCTGATGATTGTCTTGGACTCGGTCGGCATCCCGATTGAGGGATTGGCGCTCATCTTGGGCATCGACCGGCCTTTGGACATGGTGCGCACAATGGTGAACGTGACGGGTGACATGACCGTGGCCTGCGTGGTCGACAAGGGGAACAAAGAAAAATCGGCCGGCCACGAGGCATGACCGACCGATTCTGTTGGCATTGGTCTTCGTCCAATTTGTCAATGCCATTTAATGGTCTGCCTTATGGGTTGTAAGTGGATTTTATGGTTAGTGTTTTCATTTGTCTGTGGGTGGAGTCCGCTGTGGGGCCAAACATGGTGTCAATTTTGATGAGTCCGTTCTTCTCCATGGCGGTGGTAAGGCCATGATGGTCGAAAGGCTTTGTCTTGTAAACGATTGTGAAACTGCATTTTGGGTAGCCGTTTTCGGTTACAAAGTTAATCGTGTCGCCTGTTGCATCGTCGCCCTGGTGCGCTATTTCATATGATAATGCTTGTTGGGCAAGGCTCGCGGTGCTACCGAAATAATAGTTGGTGTCGGAATCGGGATAAAACCTGTTTTCCTGATCAATGGTGTCGTTGTGAACCAACACGGGTCGGACTTCCAAGCGGAAATTCTCGTTGTCGATGATGACGACCTCATTATTCGCTTGACCAATTGCTAATCCCATCGGAATGGCCAAAAGGCTGTTGTTAAAGATGTGTAACCCCATAGACCACAGGATGTTGTGGTTGATGACAAGATAAGAGGCCAAAAGGCCAGAGCCAAGTTTGTGGACAACACCGCCAAGTGTATCGAACCAATCCCCGCTGTAATTGCCTAAATGCGCCAAGGCGAAAACGACGGAAGACAGCAGCATGAGTGCGAAAAGCCGTTTGCGTTTGTCGTCGTTGAAAACCGTGAGAATCATTGTGCCGCCAAGTATTGTCAGCAGCGCAACCCACCATCCAATCGCGATACTCCATACCGACATGAGGATTACAGAAACGATGCCCGTCCATAGTTTGCCGTTACCCCAGATGCGAAAACTGACTTCCTCGATGACGGGTCCGATAAGGCCAATATACAAGACAGTGGGCCAGATGCCAAATCTGTACATCAAGGCGTAGAAATAAGTTGTCATAGGGCGGTTGGCTTCATCAATCGTTGGGTTGGTGATGGCGTAAACAATTAGGATGACAATGCATATCATAACGATGCCCAAGCCCCACCATAATGCCCAGCGGAAAAGACGCGGCTTGGATGTGGTTGCTTTGTTTTCAACAATTTCCATAATATCATCGAATTATCGGGGACAAAATTACGCATTTCCGATGTATTATGAGTAAAACCTTCAAAAAATTCCCGAAATTGAAAGCCACTGTAAACATTCTTTACACCACTGTAAAGAACCTTTACACTTTACATTTTACACTTAAATCTTAAATCTTTGAATATGAAATAATTACAAGTTTGGCACGAATTATGCTATGCCTTTTGGCAACATTAAATATATGTGAGATGAAAGCTAAACATACCTTTTTCATTTTGATGATGTCTTTAGGGGCCTTGAATATGGTCAAGGCCCAAGACACCACTACCATGACCCTCAAAGAATGTATGCGCTATGCCGTGGAGCACTCCACGAAGATGCGCATTGCCCAAGCCGACAACCGCGATGCGCAAATCGACCGGCGCGACGCTATCCTTGCGGCCTTCACGCCTACGGTGGAAGGTAGCACTTACGCCTATTCCAACTTTGGCCGCAGCATCGACCCGGAGACAAACACCTACATCAGGACGACCTCGTTCCACAACGGCTACAGCCTCTCGGCGGGCATCAACCTCTTCAACGGTTTTCAGGCCGTCAACAACCTGAAAATCACCAAGACGGCGCAACTGATGGGTCTCACCAAGGAACAACAGACCGAGGACCAAATCTGCTTGGCTACGATGGAAGCATACTGCAACGTGCTGTATTACACTGAGATGCAGAAAGCCCTGCAAGCGCAGGTGGCTTCGGCGGAGAAATCCGTGCAGTTGGCCACACGGCAGGAGGAGTTGGGCCTGAAGTCGCACGCCGACGTGGTGCAGATGCAAAGCGACCTCGCCGAGCGGCAATATCTATTGACCCAATGCCGCAACAGCCTCAACGACGCGATGATCACGCTGAAGGATGTGATGTTTTGGCCTATAGAGGAACCGCTGAAAATCGATGGTTTGTCGGTAGAGACGCCATGTTATGACGTCTCTACAAAAACCGTTTCCGAAATGGTTGATTTTGCCAAAAACAACATGCCCGCCGTCCTTTTGGCCGAAGGCACGATGAAGAACGCCCGCCTTGCCCTCAAGACGGCACGTTGGCAGTTGTTGCCACGGCTCTCGCTCTATGGCGGCTGGTCGACGACCTATTTCACCTATCCCGGGATGGAGGGCTATGTGCCCACACCTTATTTCGACCAGCTTAAGAACAACAGCGGCGAGTATGTGCAGCTCTCGCTGAGCATCCCCATCTTCGACCGCCTCTCGAAACATTCCAACATCGCGAAGCGGAAAAACGCTTACGACCGTGCCTGCGCCGACTATGAGCAAACGCTCCAAACCGTGGAGGCCGAGGTGCGCCGCGCCATCGCCGACCGCGACGGATCGGCTGACGCGCTGCGACAGGCCGCCGTCCGCGCCGAATTGCAGGAGGAGGCATATACACTCAACGGTAAACGCTTCGAGCAAGGGCTGATTTCGTCCATCGAATACCAGACCGCCTCGGGCAACTACCTCAACGCCTTGGCCGAGCACCTCAATGCGCGGCTTCAATACTTTATCAAATGCAGTGTTGTAACTTATTATGGCGGAGTGCCGTATATTGAACAATAGTATTTATCACAAAACCAACAAAACTTGCAAAACAATGATAAAGTCCAAAGAAAAACTTGTGGCGGCACGCAACCGCGTTGCCGCCGGAAAGCGGGCCGGTTGGCCGCTTTCCCCAGCCAAGGAAAAAGTTTTAAGGGTTTTGCAGGTTTTGTGACCAACAATTCAACGATTAAACAATAAACAATTCAACAATATGAAAACCTACCTGAAATTCTTATTCAGAAACAAACTCTACACGGCCATCGAGTTTGTGGGCCTAAGTGTGGCCTTGGCCTTCGTCATCATCAGCTTCTGCTACGTTGTGCAGCAATACGCCGTGACGCGCGAGAACCCCGATCGCAAGCGGATTTATGCCGTGGGACCTGAAAAAATGACTAATTCTTACGGTATGAAGGAAATCATCGACGGGAAACTGCCCGAAGTGGAGGCCGTGACGCATTTCCATGTTCAAGAGAAGCTAGAAATCCGTATTGGCGATCAACTAATGAATGGCAATCTACTCAACTGCGACCGCGAGTTTTTCGACTTTTTCCCCGTCCGTTTCAAGGAAGGCAATGCCGACCAAATGACGGAAGCCAAAGTGGGTTTCGTTTCCGAAAGGTTAGCCAATCAAATCGAAGGCGAAGTCGTCGGAAGACAAATTATTGTGGGTATGGATACGCTAAATGTTGTAGGCATCGTTTCCGACTTGGGCAGTTCGCTGCTGCCCGATTGGGATGTCATTGGCAACATCGCTGTAAGTCGCTACGAGAATCGGTTAAGGAAGAATGCGTTCAATAGTTTCACACTTATGCCGACCTTAATCCGAGTGCATCCTAACACCAACCGCGAGTTGCTTGCTGAGAAACTGAAAGGGCTATATGTCGAACCGTATCAGAACTATAAGTCGTTTGGAGAGCCGCATTTGATTCGTTTGGATGAAATCTATTTCAGCGAAGTGGATGTGCGTTTGCATCAAGGCGACAAATCCATGCTGCGCACGATGATTATAGTGGGCTTGCTGCTTTTGATTTCAGCGCTCATCAACTATATCAACTTGAATGTAGCCCTCACAGGGAAACGCGCCAAGGAGATGGCTTCGCGGCGGTTGCTCGGAGCACAAAAATCCGATATCGTTTTGAAATTCATCGGCGAAGCGTTTTTCTTTACGTTGTGTTGCTTCGCCGTCGGCTTGGCCATCGCCCATGCCATCACGCCTGCCATCAACCGATTGCTGGCTGCGGATGTTCCGATTGAAGTACCGTTAAAGGTCGTGTATCTTTTGGCCTATCTGCTGATGATTGTCGTGGTGTCGCTGTTGGCGGGATTCTTGCCTGCCGCCATCATCTCGCAAGCCCGTCCCATCGACGTGGTGAAAGGCACGTTCCGTTTCCGCACCAAGAAAACACTTTCGAGGATTTTCATCGTGGTGCAAAATGTCATCGTGGTCATCCTCATCGCCCTTGTGCTGACCATGGAACTCCAAATGCGCCACATGGTGGAACGCCCGATGGGCCTGAATTTGGAAAACCTGTATTTTATTCGTTCCGATTTGGACCGCAGCACCCAAAAAAATGCTTTTATTGACGAACTCCGTGCCTTGCCCTGTGTGAAGGAAATCGGTTCCACGAACACGATTCCTGGAATCAAAAACCGGACAATGGGTTTGAGGCCCAAAGACCGCGATGAGCAAGTGATGTGCAACGTGCTTTTCTGTGACAGCGTTGCGTTCAGACTGTTTGGCATTGAGTTGTTGGAGAAGTTCAAGGAACCTCAAGACAATAGTTTCTATATGACGGAAACGACCTTTGCAGCCATGACGGGACTACCTTACGGCGATCATAGTTTTGAGGCGGTGCAGGCTTGGGGTGACGAGTTTTTCGAAAACGATATTTGTGGTGTCGTCAAAGACTTCAATATGCTTGATGCGCTTCATGCCACCGACGAGGACTTATGCATCATTTATGCTGGCGACTGGTCAACTGACCTCAACGATCCGCCATTGCTTGAAATCACGGGCGACCACAAGGAAGCCAAACGTGCCATTGATGCGTTATTGAAGAAACATTTGGAGCAGGCTTTTGGTGTTTATCTTGAGCCTAAAGCCAATGATTTTGTGGAGAACGTGATTGCCAAGCAGTATGACAAGACCCTGCGCCAAATGCGACTCATCGAGATTATTTTGGCGGTGTCGGTGCTGTTGGCCTTGCTTGGCCTCGTGGCCATGAGCACGCATTTCGCCTCGGAGCGCGAGAAGACCATCGCCATCCGCAAGGTGTTTGGCGGCACGATGCAAAGCGAAATCCGCCGCAACTTGAAGGAATACATCATTATGATATTGATTGCCAACGCGATTGCCATTCCCGTAGCGGTGTGGCTCTGCAAACGCTATCTGGAGGACTTCGCCTATCGCATCGACTTGCACCCGTGGATTTTCGTGGTGACGGTGGCGCTGTCGTTTGTCATTGCCATCGGCTCGGTGCTTTGGCAGATTGTCTCCGTGGCGCGGGTCAATCCGGTGACGGCGTTGAAGAAGGAGTAGCATTTATCACAAAACCGACAAAACTTGCAAAACAATGATAAAGCCCAAAGAAAAGCGTGTGGCGGCACGCAATCGGGCAGCTGCCTCACGCTTTAGTGGCCAAACTAATGGATATGTGCAAACTGATCCAAATAACGGTTGAGCGCGTTGAGCGTTTCCAAGTCGTTGGCAAGGAAAGCTCCGCAGTAAAGTTCCCTGAAGCGGCAAAGTTCCTTCAAGAGGGCTTTGCGGTTGGGCGCGTCCTGCCTGCCGTAGGCGATAGTGAGGTCGATAAGTTCTTGCATCCGTTCGAAGGCTTTCTCCGCATTGT
>JAFSJF010000121.1 GCA_017439405.1 Bacteroidales bacterium | reverse complement strand
TTTCCCGCATCTTTGGCTGTTTTAGGTTCGACTTTCTCGTTCATTGTTGGCTGCAATGATACGGCTTCTGTCGATTCTTATTTGCCAAAAACTGTCGGTTTTTATTTACCAAAAATTGTCGATGCAAAATTACCGCTTACAGCTTCGTCTGACGGCACTTATACAAATCGATCAAAATATCTCTGGTTCGGCATAAAAGGTTCTACATACATTAAAAATAGTGCTACTACTGGTTATACAGGCAATGTCACAGAAACGGTCGGAGTAAATAATAAAACTTATATTGAGGGTGGATTCGACCGTCAGATTGGCATGTGTGTCCGTTTGGTGTGGGATGCCAACTAAACGAGTTGTGCGTTGCTGCGGGCGTTTTTAATCCCCCTTTCATTCGTCCAATTCGCCGTTGGATATTAGCCGCATATTCGCCGCAGCTCGCGGCCTGCCGGGGTGCTGGCGCAGGTCGCGGCCCCGTAGGTCGCGGTCGCTGCTGCCGTAGGTCACGACCTACGGTTACTGGAGGTTGCGTCTTACAGACGCGGGGGAGGGGGCGGTGGTGTGTGGTTGTTGTGCAAGGACTGGCGTCGCCTGCATGACGTAAGGCCGTCCCTACGGGACTGGGTGGGGCGGGGCGGAAACCCTGAAAGGGTGGCGGGATGTCAACCCCTGCCAATGGAAAAAACACAAGCGAAAACTCGCGGTTTTCGGGAAAAAGGTGTATTTTTGCAGTCAAATAAATGAATTGTCATGTGTGTACTTGAGAAAACACCGAGAAGTATTACTGTCCGTCTGACCAATGCAAGATGGAATCGGTTAATGGAATTGGAAACCGCCTATCGTGTGGCGATGGCCGTAGCCAAGGCAAAACGCGAATGTGAGACCGCTCCTTCAATGAGTGTGGCGGAGGCAATGGATTTCATCGATTCACTATGATTAAGGAGATTCGGTTTTCTGAAGAGTTTCAAAAGGCGTTTAAACGGTTGAAGAAACGCTACCATTCTTTACCAGATGACTTCAAGGGTTTGCTGCTTTCCCTGCAAGTGAACCCTTTTCAAGGAGTTGAACTCCATGATGGAATGCGAAAGGTTAGGCTATCCATCGTTTCGAAAGGAAAAGGGAAAAGAGGAGGCGGACGGGTCATCATCCGATTGACTATAGAGGACACGTGCCTTTCGTTTCTTTATATTTATGACAAGAGCGAGATGGAAAATGTTTCAGACCAATTCCTTGATCAAATAATAATGGAAATTGACCAAAGGATGTAGACCCATTCCTCAACGAATCATTCGGTCGGAGGTCGCGGGTGTGTGAGTGCGTTGCGGCAACGGGCAAGCTTAGGATAATGAAACGTGAAAAGGCGGCCTTCTCTTTTTGGAGAGGGCTGTTTTTTTTGTTTTGGGAGGGTGCCATGGTGTGACAGCCCTACAGGTTGGGGCTGTAGGGCTGTCGCATTGCGGCAGCCGGTCGTATCACGGCGGCCGAAATTCGTTTCATTCGTCCAATTCGCCGTTGGTTATTAGGCGCATATTTGCCGCAGGTCGATGCCTGTAGGGGTGCTGCCGCGGGTCGCGGTCGCTGCTGCCGCAGGTCACGACCTACGGTTACGGGATGTTGCGTCTTTCAGACGCGGGGGAGAGGGCAAAAAAAGCGGGCTTTTTTGCTTGTATTGGAAATAATGTGTATCTTTGCACCAAATAAGGAAATAATGAGCAGGTCCATCATAGATAAAATCAATTACATTGTTGCGCTGATAACTGAATTTGCCGTTGCGCATCACATTTCCACTCAACAGGCTTATCGGTATCTTCAAGAGTTCAAAGGGCTTGATTTCGTGGACAAATTCTATGATGTTGAGCACACTTTTTCTTTTGAAAACACGGTGGAGGACTTGACGGCTTATTGCAAACGGATGGGAGGAACTTTGGCATGATTCTCTATCACGGCACAAATGCAGTCATAGAAAGCGTTGACTTGGCTCAAAGTCGCATTGGAAAGGATTTTGGGTTAGGCTTTTATCTTACTCCCGACAAACAGGTGGCACGCCGACAAGCAGAGCGCAAGCTTGAACAATTCGGCGAAGGCGAAGCCACTGTGTACAAATATTACATTGCTGATGAAGCTTTAACCTCACTTAAGACTGTTCGATTCGATAGTTACACGCTCGATTGGGCGCGCTTTGTGCTGAGCAACCGCAAGAACCGCACCCGAAAGCAGATACACGATTACGACATTGTGATCGGCCCCATTGCTGATGATGTGGTTGGCTACCAAATTCGTCGTGTTGAAGAAGGCATCATTTCAGATGAACAGTTTTTGGAAGAAATCAAGTTTCACACGATAACGATACAATACTTGTTTGCCTCAAAAAAGGCTGTTGAATTATTGCAAAGAATATGAACGGTAAAGAGACATTCATGGTTGAGACTTTGACGCGCGAATTGATTGCACGGCTGATGGAAGAGCGTTCACTTTCCATGCGCGAGGCTATGGATGTGGTGTATAACTCAAGTACATACCAAGCCCTCAACAATCTAAACACGGGTCTTTATTTCCAAAGTCCAGCCTATGTTTTTGATTTTTTGGAGGAAGAAATTCGCCTTCTGTCGCAGGCGTGAGAGTGCGTTGCGGCAACGGGCAAGATTAGGATAATGAAACGCGAAAGGCGGCCTTCTCTTTGGGAGAGGGCTGCTTTTTTTGTTTGGGGTGAACGGTTTGCGAAAAATGTGTATTTTTGCGGAAAATTCAATGCTATGCCACAAATAAGTTCGTTTTACGGAATCGTAATTTTCATGAATTTCACTGACCATTCGCCAGCCCATTTTCATGCTTGGTATGGCGAATATAAAGTGACGGTAAGCATTCGCGATGGCGTCGTGACGGGCAAGATGCCGGGTCGTGCCTTGCGCATGATTTTGGAATGGCTTGAATTGCACCGCGAGGAATTGATTGCTGATTGGGAGAAAGCGCAAAACGGCTCTACACTTGATAAAATAGAACCCTTAAATTGCCGACGTATGTTTTTGGAAATCAACAAAGCAGAATATCTTGGTGACTATAGGATTCGCCTGTGGTTCAACAATGATGAGGTTCGTGATGTGGATCTTGCCGATTCACTAAAAGGAGAGGCGTTCTTGCCTCTTTTCGACAAGGATTACTTCAAGCGTTTTGCCATCCGCTTCAACACGATAGAATGGGAAAACGGAGCGGATTTTGCCCCGGAATACCTCTATGAAATTGGTGCAATTGCATGATTTATTGTCGGCAAAGAGAGACACTGCCTGCCGGGGTGCTTCAGTTGGAGGCTGCGGGCGTTTTTAATCTCCCTTGCCCCCTTACTCCCCCTGCCCCCTCAGGAGGGGAAAATGGGAAACGCGTTGCGGCAATTAGGATAATGAAAACGTGAAAAGGCGGCCTTCTCTTTTTGGGAGAGGGCTGCTTTTTTTTGTTTGTTTCGTGAGAAGGCGGCTGCCACAATGTGCGGCTGCCACAATGTGACAGCCCTACAGGTTGGGGTTGTAGGGCTGTCGTATCACGGCAACCGGTCGTATCACGGCAGCCGGTCGTATCACGGCGGCCGGTCGTATCACGGCGGCCGAAATTCGTTTCATTCGTCCAATTCGCCGTTGGATATTAGCCGCATATTCGCCGCAGGTCGCTGCCTGCCGGGGTGCTAGCGCAGGTCGCGGCCCCGTAGGTCGCGGTCGCTGCTGCCGTAGGTCGCGACCTACGGTTACTGGAGGATGCGTCTTTCAGACGCGGGGAGGGGGCGGTGGTGTGTGTACGGTGTGGTTGTACAGGGACTGGCGTCGCCTGCATGACGTAAGGTCGTCCCTACGGGACTGGGTGGGGCGGGGTGGAAACCCTGAAAGGGTGGCGGGATGTCAACCCCTGCCAATGGAAAAAACACAAGCGAAAACTCGCGGTTTTTTTCAAGAAACTGCTTCATGGTTGAAAATTAATTGTAACTTTGCAGAAAGTTTAAAAAAACAAACATGAATAGTGAACTAATCATCAAGAAACGAATCCTTAGAGAAAACCGCAGAAGTACTGATAACTATGTGCTTGAGAGAGAGTTGAGAAACAGTGTCAGTTCTGAGGAATTCAGGGCCAAGTTGGTGGAAACTGTAGCCAAGCAGTATGAAAACGTACAAGGTTAGGTTTACAAGAGGGCTTTACGACAAGATAGATGAGATTGCAGAATACATTTCGTCGATAAACACTGTCGGATCGGGAGTTCGATACGCAAACACGCTTGTTGATGCGATTCTTACGTTGTCGTATCGTGCAGGTACAATGCCCACCTTGCTATTGGATACGGAGTATGTTCAACATCCTAATTCAAGGCGTATGCTTGTGAAAAAAGGGCGATTCGCAGTGTTTTTCACCATTTACAAGGATTATGTATTGGTTTACGACATCATACCGTCAAAGATGTTGGCAATGGAGTTGCCTGATATGGAAGAAAGTTGACCCGGTGCTTGCAAATTTGGCATGTGTGTCCGCTTGGTGTGGGATGCCAACTAAACATTTGTGCGTTGCGGCAGGCGTGAGAGCGCGTTACGGCAACGGGCAAGATTAGGATAATGAAACGCGAAAAGGCGGCCTTCTCTTTTTGGGAGGGGGCTGCTTTTTTTTGGTTTGTTTTGGGAGGGGGCGGATGCCACAATGTGCGGCTGCCACAATGTGACAGCCCTACTGGATGGGGTTGTAGGGCTGTCGTATCACGGCAGCCGGTCGTATCACGGCAGCCGCTGGCATAGGTCGCGGCCCCGTAGGTCACGGTCGCTGCTGCCGTAGGTCGCGACCTACGGTTACTGGAGGTTGCGTCTTTCAGACGCGGGGTGGAATGCGTCCCCTGCCTAATGGCCATCCGGCGGAAATTCGTGGCCATTCGTGTCCAAATTGTTGCGGTGTCGGCGAAAATGATTACTTTTGCGGCACTATGGGAGACTTCATAACCTACGAAAAAATCCCCGAAAGGGCAGTGCTCATCGCTGTGGCCTCGAAAAAGCAAGGCCGCGAGCGCACTGAGGAATACTTGGACGAGCTGGCCTTCCTGCTCGAAACGGCAGGCGGCGTGCCTGTGGCGCGTTTCGTGCAGGCCATGGACCATCCGAGCAGCGTGACTTACCTCGGCTCGGGCAAGTTGGAGGAAATCCACCAATACATTAAGGCGGAGGACATCGAGATTGCCGTTGTTGACGACGAGTTGAGCGCGACCCAAGCCCGCAATATGGAACAGGCTTTGGAATGCCGCGTGCTCGATCGCACGAGCCTCATCCTCGACATCTTCGCTTCCAACGCACATACGGCACATGCCAAGGCGCAGGTGGAACTGGCACAGTACCAATACCTTTTGCCCCGCTTGACCCGCATGTGGACGCACTTGGAAAGACAAAGAGGTGGTATCGGTATGCGCGGTCCGGGTGAGACCCAAATCGAGACCGACCGCCGCCTGATTCTGGACCGCATTGCGCTCCTGAAAGAGAAGCTGAAGGAAATCGACATGCAGAAAACCGTGCAGCGCAAGAACCGTGGCAAATTGGTACGCGTGGCCCTCGTGGGCTATACCAACGTCGGCAAATCCACCATCATGAACCTGCTGAGCAAGTCGGAAGTCTATACCGAGAACAAGCTCTTCGCCACGCTCGACACCACGGTGCGCAAGGTGGTGGTGGAGAACCTGCCGTTCCTCTTGTCAGACACCGTGGGGTTCATCCGCAAGCTGCCGCACCATCTCGTCGAGTCGTTCAAATCGACCTTGGACGAGGTGCGCGAGTCGGACATCCTGCTGCATGTGGTGGACATCTCGCATCCCGACTTCGAGGCGCAGATGGAAGTGGTGAACCAGACCCTCGCTGAGTTGGGTTGCGCCGACAAGAAGACCATCGTCATCTTCAACAAGATCGACGCCTACACTTGGGAGGAGAAAGCCCCCGACGACCTGACGCCACCCACCAAGCGCAACGTCTCCTACGACGAGCTGAAGCAGACTTGGATGGCCAAGATGAACGAGAGCTGCATCTTCATCTCCGCCAAGAACCGCGACAACTATCAGCATTTCAGGGAATTGCTCTACAAGGAAATCCGCGACATGCACGCCATACGGTATCCTTACGATAACTTTTTGTATTAACTCCCCCCCCATACCCTCAACTCTAAACTCTCAACAACTCTAAACTCTAAACTTTCAACTCTAAACTATTAATGTATCTCATCGACACCCACACCCACATTTACGACCACCAGTTCAGCCTCGATTGCCACGAGACCATGCAACGCGCACTGGATGCAGGCGTGAAGATGATGCTCCTGCCCAATGTGGACGCATCCACCATCAAGCCGATGCTCGCCTTGCACGGACAATTCCCCGACTGCACCCGCGTGATGATGGGCCTCCAGCCCGAAGAGGTTAAGGAAAACTATAAAGAGGTGCTGGCCACGATGGAAAAGGAATTGGAGCGCGGCATATATATAGGTGTCGGCGAGGTCGGCCTCGACTTCTATTGGGACGCGACCTTCGAAAAGCAGCAACTCGACGCTTTCGAGACCCAACTCTGCTGGGCCAAGCAACTTGGCTTGCCTTTGTCAATCCATTGCCGCAATGCTTTCGGAAAAATGGCAGAGTTGCTTGCGAAGCACCAAGACGGCAACCTGCGCGGCATCATGCACTGCTTCACCGGCACCGAAGACGAGGCCAAAGCCTACATCGACCTCGGTTTCCACCTCGGCCTGGGCGGCGTTGTGACCTACAAAAACTGCGGCGTGAAGGACTTCGTGCGCAATATTCCCACCGACCGCATCGTTTTGGAGACTGACGCGCCCTATCTTGCGCCCGTGCCCCATCGCGGCAAGCGCAACGAACCCGCCTTTATGGTCGCGACGGCGCAGAAAATCGCTGAAACACTGAATGTTACAATAGAAGAAATAGCAACAATAACCACAAACAACGCATTAAGACTATTCAACATAGCCCCGTAGGGGCGCAACATCATTAACCCGATGCAAGCGCAGCGCAGCTTCGGGAAACAAACCAACTGACGAAACAATGACCCAAAAAGAAGAAACCTCCATCCTCGTGCTCTACACCGGCGGCACCATCGGCATGATGCAAGACCCCAAGACGGGCGCCCTCGTGCCGTTCGACTTCGACAACATCTACGCCCACCTACCCGTACTGCGCAACTTCGGCTACCAGATCGACTTCTACAGTTTCGACCCGCTCATCGACTCGTCGAACATGTCGCCCGACTTCTGGGTGCGCCTCGCAACGAAAATCGGGGAAGAGTATGAGCATTACGACGGCTTCGTGGTGCTGCACGGTTCCGACACGATGGCCTACACAGCCTCGGCCCTCAGTTTCATGCTCGAAAACCTGAACAAGCCTGTAGTGCTGACAGGCTCGCAACTGCCAATGGGCGTGGTGCGTACCGACGGGCGCGAGAACTTCCTCGCCGCCATCGAGATTGCCGCCGCCAAGGAAGACGACACCGCCATCGTGCCCGAAGTGTGCATCTTCTTCCAAGACCAGCTGCTGCGCGGCAACCGCGCCACCAAGTTCAACGCCGAGAACTTCAACGCCTTCGCCTCCACCAACTACCCCAACCTTGCCGACGTGGGCGTCCACATCAAGTACAACAAAGACCGCATCCTGAAGCCCAACTTCAAGCGGCTGAAGCTGCACACGTGCATGGATCGCAACGTGGGCATCCTCAAGCTTTTCCCAGGCATTTCCGAAGACTTCGTTTGCCATGCCCTACAAACGCCAGGGCTGAAGGCCATGGTGCTTGAGACCTTCGGCTCGGGCAACGCCACCACCGCCCCTTGGTTCCTCGATGCCCTCAAACAAGCCATAGGCAACGGCTTGATTATCTTGAACATCACCCAATGCAAGGGCGGAAGCGTGGAGATGGGACGCTATGAAACCAGCCTCGACATGGCCCGCATCGGAGTCGTCAGCGGGTACGACATGACCACAGAGGCTGCCGTCGCAAAGCTGATGTATCTCGTCGGAGAAGGCCTCCCGAAAGCGAAAATCATCGAATTGCTGCAACTTTCCATACGTGGGGAGATGACCGTTTGAGCCTATATTTCAGCCATTTGAGAAATTCTTGAAAGAAAAAATGCAAAATGTTTGGTTTTCCAATTGAAAAAATATGTACTTTTGGCAACGATTTCGAGGGGTAGGCTGAGGGAAAACCGAAGGAGAGATGTCCGAGTGGTTTAAGGAGCACGCCTGGAAAGTGTGTGTACTCCAAAAGGGTACCGCGGGTTCGAATCCCGCTCTCTCCGCGAAAGTAATTCAATTGAAGGAACAAATTTTCAAAGTTATAATCAAAATCATTTAATCACACTATGAAAAAATTAATTGCTTTCCTCATGGTTGCTGGCCTGTTCACCTTTGGCATCAGCAATCTCGTCGTTGCTCAAGAAGAGCAAGCGCAAACCGAGCAGACGGAACAGACCGTTGCTCCTGAACAAACCGCTCCTGCGGTGCAGACGGTTGAAGAGCCTGCCCCAGTGCAAACCCAAGAAGCCGCTCCTGTCACTTTCCGTGAATCCATCAAGAAGCAGTTCATCGACGGCGGCCCTGGCTTCATGGGCATCGTGTTGGTCATCCTGCTCATCGGTATGGCCATCTCCATCGAGAGAATCATCTATCTGACCTTAGCCTCAGCCAACTCCGACAAGCTCCTGAAGGGCATCGAAGCCAAGATGAAGAACGGCGACGTTGAAGGTGCCAAGCAGCTCTGCAAAGACACGCGCGGCCCCGTGGCCAGCATCTTCACCCAAGGTCTCATCCGTTACCAGGATGGCCAAAGCCTCGAAGAGGTTGAAAAGAGCCTCGTTTCCTACGGCTCCGTCGCAGGCGGCAAGCTCGAAAGCGGCCTGAGCTGGATCGGCCTCTGCATCAGCTTGGCTCCTATGTTCGGATTCATGGGTACCGTTATCGGTATGATTCAGGCCTTCGACGACATCGCCGCTGCTGGTGACATGAGCCCCACCATCGTGGCCTCTGGTATGAAGGTCGCTCTGTTGACCACCGTGTTCGGTCTGATCGCAGCCATCATCCTTCAAGTGTTCTTCAACTTCATCGCTTCAAAGATTGAAAGCATCGTCAACGACATGGAAAACGCCTCCATCTCGTTCATGGACATCCTCGCTAAGTACAACAACAAAAAATAAAAGGAATAATCATGAAGAATATCTCAAAATGGGTATTTGGCCTGCTGGCTCTCATCACGGTGGCTTTAGGTGTGTATTTCTACCTTGACCTGAAGAGTGATGCCCGCACCAACATGCTCTTGAATTGGGGCTACATCTTGATTATCCTTGGCATCGTTCTCGCGCTGATTTCAGCACTCTACACTGGCATCGTCAAAGGTGTCAAAGGCAAGAAGCTGCTGATTTTGGTCATCGCGATTGCTGTAATAGCAGTTGTAGCTTACATTATGGCAAAGGGCTATTTCGACATCCCTTACACCACCGGCGACATTACCTATCCTGGCAAGACGCACGGTTTGGTCGAATTTGGCCTCGACTTCTTCTATGTCACCTTTGGTGTCAGCATCCTTGCAATCCTGTTCTCAGTAGTTTACAAGGCAGTCAAAAAGTAAAAACATTTCATCATGGCCAGAAAAGTTCCGGAAATCAATTCGAGTTCGCAGGCTGACATAGCATTCTTGCTGTTGTGTTTCTTCCTGATGACGACCTCCATGGACGTGGACTACGGTATCACCCGTCGTCTGCCCCCGCCCGTCGAGCAAAACGACGAAGACGTGAAAGTCAAGGAAAGGAACGTGATGAATGTGATGGTAAACAAGAGCGACAGGCTGTTGATCAATGGCCGTCCGTCAGACATCTCCATGCTGAAGGACCTCGCCAAAGACTTCATGACCCCGCGTCCGAACGACGAGACCGCTCCTGAAGTGGAAACCAAGACCTTCGACCTAGTGGGCGACGTGCTCATGTCGAAAGGCGTGATTTCGCTACAGAACGACCGCGGCACATCGTATGCTATGTATATCAGTGTGCAGAACGAGTTGGCCCGTGCCTTCAACGAACTGAAGGAAGACATGGCTTGGAAGAAATTCCACAAGCACTTGGACCAGCTCAATGAAGATCAAACCAAGGCTATCAACGAGGCGGTTCCCGTCCGCGTCAGCGAAGCCGAACCCGTTGTGTATTAATCTAAGGAGGATTGAAATATGGCAAAATTCAGAAAAGAAGGTAAAAAGGAAGTGCCGCAAGTGAGCACCTCGTCATTGCCCGACATCGTTTACATGTTGATATTCTTCTTCATGATCACCACCTCGATGCGTGACGTCGAGTTGAAAGTGAAGACCGCCATGCCCAAGGCTACGGAAATCCAGAAGCTCGAAAGAAAAGCATTGGTGAGTAGCATCTACATCGGTCCGCCGCGCGACACGAAGCTCGGCACCGAGTCGCGTATCCAATTGGACGACGCATTCGCCCGTCCGTCCGACATCGCCGACTGGATTCTCAAGGAACGCGAATCGCGCAGCGAAGCCGACCGTCCCTTCCTGACCACCGCCCTGAAAGTGCACAAGGAGACCCGCATGGGTGTCGTCACCGACGTGAAGCAAGAACTTCGTAAGGTGGGTGCCTTCCGTATCAACTACACGACGCTGAAGGGCAGCGCGTTGGAAAACTAATCCTTAGTTGGTTTTAATCTAAAAGGGTGGCAATTTGAATTGCCGCCCTTTTTGCATATTGTCTTGTTTTTTTCTTACTTTTGCGCCTATGAAACAAATGCGTCTCATAGGATTTCTTTTGTCGTTCATGGCCTTTGGCTGCCTGCACCAAGGCCCTTGAACCTAAGGCCCCTGTGCTGGTTCCTGATCCTGTCGAAGGACGCGAAGGGCCGACCCAAATGAAACTATCCGCCATCGACAGCCTGATGTGGCAGCGGCCTGACAGCGCGCTGGCCTTGCTGTTGCCTTGTTTCGACACCTGTAGAGACGCAATGCTTGCGTCTCCTACGGATGATGCGGGCACCGCGTTGGAGACGCATTCAATGCGTCTCTACAACCGCCATTACGCCCACCTCTTGCTGGCAGAATTGCTCTACAAGAACGATTCCGCCCAAACCAACCGCGTGGAACTGCGGCAGGCGGTGGCCTATTATGATTCGTTGTTGCGGGTTGCGGACACACGCGGTGTGTCCCTACACAGGCCTGTCCGTAGGGACGCATCGAATGCGTCCGTTGCCGACACCCAAACCATCGCCTTCTTGGATGCCCGCGCCCATTACATTAATGGCGTGGGGTATTACGAAACGGACAGTGTGGTTGAGGCCTGCATGGAATACATTCAGGCTTTGGAGATTATGGAAAGCCATTTCATGGAGAATGAATTGGTTCGGGATAAGGCACGGTTTATGGCGTTGACTGATACACATTTAACAGGTTTGTTCTCTGATTTTTACCTCCATAAGCAGGCGCTTTATTTTGGGAAAATTGCTTTGGAATACTATAAGAAATATGAAGCACCCCTCTGGCATATAGTTTGGATTTTGAATGAAATTGGAACTCATTATGATATGATGGGCAACTACGACAGCGCAGATTATTATTATCACAAAAGCTTGTCAGTTCTGCCTGACACAAACAACTTGATTTACAGGGATGTTTCCACTCATCTTGCCTACTTATCATACAAGAAAGGAGAGGCATCACAAATTGCATTGAACCATTTGAATAGCTTGCTTTCCCAAGCGGAAAGTAGTAAAGAATACTTGGCCCGTTGTCTTTCAATAGGTGAAATCTATTATTTAGAACGACAATTCGATTCGGCATGGCTATATTTTGCAGTAGTATACGAAAAAACAGGAAGTGTCGCTTCTAAAAAGCTGGCGGCTCAAAGACTGCTGGAAATCTGCAAAACAAGAGAAAACGACTTGGAAATTTCAAAATACGCGGCTTATGTGGCACAGTTTGCCACCGCTTCGGAAAGGCAAGGGACACTGAACTCAGAGTTGGTTGAACTTTACCGACAATATGGACAAGACAAGGCGGAACGAATCCATGCACAGAAAACCAAGAGAATCGTCATCTGGGCAATTTGGATTGTTGGTTCACTCGTTGTCTTTATCATACTGGTTTTGGTTCTCAACAACATTGTCAGGAGCCACAACAAAAAATTGTTAGCTCAAAAACAGGCGGTGGAAGAACAATTGGAATCCGAAAGCTATTCCCACAAGATGAAACAGGAAGCCATCAGCGGAAGACTGAAGAAAAGCAATGAGGCACTGCGTTTGCAAAAAGAGGAAACGGGCAAGCTCCTCAAAGCGTTGGAAGCAAGCCAAAGACAAGCCAAGTGGGGCCATATTGACGATTTAATGAGCGAGGAAGTCTGCAAGGAAATCATGGCATCGCTTCACGGCAAACAAATCAAGAGAGAAGCCAAAAGCAACGCCTATCCCGAACTACACCTCAGCAATTCACAGCTTTCACTTTTGACGATGGCTGTTGAAAAACATTTTTCGGGATTTGGAAAGACGTTGGCAGACCGCTGTCCAAAAATCAGTCGCGAAGAGTTGAGCCAATGCCTGCTATATCTCTTGGATCTTGAAGATGTGCAGATAGCAGCCCTGCTTTCGTGCGATTATTCCACAGTGAAGAGGCGTTCGTCAAAGCTGAAAAAGGCTTTCGGCACAGAAAAAGAGCTTAGTTTATATGTCAGAGAGCTTGTTTTGTAGCATTTTTTGGTTCTGTTCGCCATTGTTTTACCCCACAAGCGAACCGACTATCATTATAAACTGCTGTTAAACAAGTTGTTGATAAAAAACTTGCAACTATTTTCAACAAGAAAGTTTGCTTTTGTCCCGTTTTTTTGCCATACGTTTGTAACGTCAAACTATTAAAACGTTACAAATATGCGACACACATCAATCAAACAAATCGTTCTGTTGCTCGGCCTGCTGCTGCCGACGGCATGGTGCGGGGCTAATGACAGCTACTCATTAGAAGGCTATAATCCTATTCCTGTTAAGGAAGCTGGTGTACAAGGTATGCCAAAAGGCTCCACCATCCAAGCTTCCATCAACGGCCACACGCTTATGGTGATTTTCACCGAAAACCTTGGCCAAGTGGCCATTGAAATCACCACCGCCACAGGCGGTACGGTGCATACATTTTGGGCAAACACGCCCGAAGGCCTACAGACCTACTTACCTCTCTGCGGGGATTACATCATCACCTTTACCCTCCCCAACGGGGATGAGTATTATGGTGAGTTTACGGTAATGGATTAACTACAACCCATACAAACATTTCTAAACTAAATAACAATGAAAAACTTTTTTATTTCGATGGCCATTGTATTACTTGCGATGGTATCTCAAGCGCAAACGACTTACACAGCTACATTCAGTTTCAGTGGTTTAACCCTTGGCACGACATCAGCTCCAGACAATAACACTTATACCAAAGTTTCCTTGACTGGAGCTGAAGGGCAAATCTCCGAAGCAGGTGAGCCAGAATTGCCCACACATACCCTACAGCTGATGATTCCTTTTAACAAAGCTGTCACCAGCATAACATGCTCAAATGTTGTCACCCAGAATCACCAAATCAGCTATAGGGTTTATCCCGCCGAATCATACGATTCCATCTTTCCCGTTTTTACCGCACCCAAAGTGGCAATCTACAACTCAAACAGCGTTTACCCTGCCCAACCTGTCACTGCGTGTAATCCATGGAGATATGGAGTTGAAAGTCATATCCCCATACAAAACAGTTAAACTATGAAACACATCATCACAAAATCAACCCTCATTATCGGATTAGTGCTTGCCGCTTCTTGCGCCTTCGGCCAAATTCGCATCGACTGGCAGCAAAGCTATGGCACCTCCGTAAACGAATACGCATACAATATCTTTGAAACCGAAAACGGTTTAATGACCTTTGGTTTTGTCTATACCGACCCTTACGATGGCTTGTATGATTGCGGACATTACGTCAGTTATGGAGCGGATTGGTTGTTTGAAATCAACAACGAACATTCCATCATCAACCAAAACTGTTACACAAAAGGCTTGTATCCCAAACTATGCAAGGCTAATACAGATAAATGCTACATTGCCACGATTTCTTTCAACATCCATAATATTTGGAATCTATGGATTACACGGATTGATGACGGTGGCAATCCGATATGGTATAGAGAATTGGGCACAACAGAAGGTTTGGCAAATTCGGCCAGTGATGTGTTTAGCATTGGCACTCTCGACGGAGGTGTCGTTGTCGCGGTTCTCTGTAACGAGGCGAGTGGAGACATCACTCATCATTACGGGGGAACAGACTGCTGGCTCGTAAAACTTGACTCCTTGGGAAATATGGTCTGGGAAACCACGCTCGGAACCCAAAGCAACGAGAATGTGACTTGCCTGCAAAACGCCAGCGATGGCGGGTTCTACGTCGGATTGAAATCAGGCCTGTCAGGGAACGGGAATATAGGGTGCGGTCAGCCTGAGAACAACTGCATCCTCGTCAAGATGAACGCTTCGGGGCAACAGGAAAGGAACCTCTGCTTCCCTCAATTCGACATTTGCAGCATCGTTGAATTGGATGAAGGCTTCTTGTTGGCAGGCCATTATTCCTTCAATGTCGAGCCTGGTGGGAATTGCGGAGACGGTATCCACACGTCTGATTGTTGCCTGCTGAGATGCGATTCGGAGGGTACAATCATTTGGAAGAAGAACTACGGAGGCTCGTGTATTGACAAAACGGTCAAGGTCTTTGGAAGCGAGGAAAAAGGCTATACGGTGTTTTCCAATTCAAGGTCCTTGGACGGTGATGTTGCAAGCGCGTCCCAACTGAGCGTAACAGATGTTGATGCCGGAAACATTTGGGTGTTTCATGTAGACTTCGACGGAGACCTTGTGTGGGAACGCTGTATCGGAAGCGAACTGGGGCTGCTGGAAAGCGTCAAGGATGTCATCAATCAAGGCGATGGAGAATATGCCATTGTAGGTGAATGCACTTGGTTTGACGAGGTTTCGTCGGGCGATGTTAATTGCAGCAACAACCTCATTCTGCCCAATTCAGGAACAAACATTTGGATTTTGCACATCACCGACATTTTCGATTACGATGCTGTTCCAGAATCGTCTGATGGAGAGGTTGCCATACATCCTAACCCCACAAACAGCATTGTACGTATCACAGGTGCAGAGGCCACAGAAGTTCAAGTATTCAACTCGCTTGGCCAATGCGTGAAAACCCTCCAAAGCACCAACGAAGTCAGCTTGGAAGGCCTGCCGCAGGGCGTTTACCTGCTGCGCGTCACCACGGCGGACGGCAAGGTGTTTTCGGATAAGGTGGTGAAGGAATGATGGATTGGGAAACAATCGGATATTGAAGGGAAGCAAATCTTAACAAATCTGAAACAAATAGGGATTGCTTGCTTGCGCTCGCAATCGCGCAAGTCCTACATCGGATCGACATCCAGTTGCACTTGCACAGCTTTGTAATCCGAATTCTGTTGGAACAAACGAATCTGATCGGCAATTAATTCCTTGACTTTTTGGGTGTTGTAGTCACGGCGGAACTTCACAATCATCTGCTTGATATACAGATTCTTCACCCTTGAAACGACTGGATATTCCGGCCCGAGCAAATCTTGCTTGAAGATAGGCCTGAGCATCGAGGCCAACTCCGCCGCTGCGGGATTGAGTTTTTGGTAGTCCTTGTGTTTCAAACGAATGAGAATCAGGCGGTAGAACGGCGGATAGCCGAATTGACGGCGAATGACCATCTGTTTCTCGTAAAGGCCACGGAAATCGTTGCGCAAAACATCTTGCAATACGGGATGCGCTGGCTCATAGGTCTGGATGATGACCTTGCCCTGCTTGCCTTTGCGCCCTGCCCTACCCGCCACTTGCGCCATCAGCTGGAAGCTGCGCTCGTGGGCGCGGAAGTCGGGGAACGAGAGCATGTTGTCGGCATTGAGGATACCCACCACCTTCACTGAGTCGAAATCCAAGCCCTTGGTGACCATCTGCGTGCCCACGAGGATGTTGGTCTCATGGTCTTGGAAGGATTCGAGGATGCTCTGATAGTCGTTTTTCGAGCGGGTCGTGTCGAGGTCGAGGCGGGCTACTTTGGCTTCGGGCATCACAAGACTTAAATCTTCCTCGATCTTCTCCGTGCCGAAGCCGTGCATTCGGATGTTGGTGCTGTGGCAGACAGGACACTCCGTCGGCACACTGGCCGTGTAGCCACAATAATGACAGCGAAGCACGTTTTGGCTCTTGTGGTATATGAGGCTCACGTCGCAGTTGATGCACTGCGGCACATAGTGGCACTCGTCGCACTCCAAACGCAATGAGAACCCGCGACGGTTTTGGAACAAAATGGTCTGGTTTTTCTCGTCCAAGGTCTCCTTCATCGCGTCGATGAGGGTGCTGCTAAAGTCGGCCTTCATCGTTTTGCGACGGCGCTCCACGCGCATATCGCTGAGGATGATTTCGGGCATCTGCACACCACCGAAACGCTCCGTGATTTCCACGAGATGATAACGCCCGCACAAAGCGTTGTAATAGCTTTCATACGAGGGTGTGGCCGAGCCTAAGACGATGTTCGCCTTGTGCATGGCGGCCAATACGATAGCCGCATCGCGGGCATTGTAACGCGGCGCGGGGTCGATTTGCTTGAACGAGCTGTCGTGTTCCTCGTCGACGATAATCAGCCCGATGTCGGAATAAGGCAAGAAAATGGCCGAGCGCGAACCGATGATAATCTGTTGCTTGGCGGATTTCGTTTGCTCAAAGTCGCGCACCTGCTGCCACACCTCTACCCTTTCGTTGGTGCCGTAACGCGAATGATATACGCCCAAACGGTCGCCGAAATACTCCTTCAAACGATTGATAATCTGTGCGGTAAGCGCAATTTCGGGCAACAGATACAAAACCTGCTTCCCCTTGTCAATCGCCTCCTTGATGAGTTTGATGTAAATCTCCGTCTTGCCGCTCGAAGTCACGCCATGGAGCAAAACGGGCTTATTGGCCTCAAATCCCGCATGGATTTCGTCGAATGCTTTCTGCTGTGCCTCAGTGAGTTGGATCGAGTCCACATCGGTCTGCACCTTGAATTCCTTCAGTCGGCTGACCTTGCGTTCATAAACTTCGAAAATGCCTTTTTCGGCCATCGTTTTCAGGATTGAAGAAGTGGCGTTGGCTTTTTCCAAAAGGTTTTTCACCAAGATTTCGTTATCGGCATCGCCGCCTAAAGTGATGAAAGCCAGCAGCACCTCCAACTGCTTATAGGCGCGTTTTGTCAACTGGTCCATCAGATCTTGCAACTTGGCCTCGTCGCGATAGTCGGCTGCAAGTCGTGCAAAACGCTCGTATTTGGCCTTGTATTTCTCGTTCAACTCCTCCTCCATCACCAAAATGCCTTTCTCCATCATCGAGTGGACGAGCGGCATCACCTTCTTGAAACCGATGATCTTGCTCACCTCGCTGATGGCGATTTTCGGCTTGATTTGCAGGGCTTCCACAATCAAATATTCAAAGTCATTCAACGCCACGGAATCCAGCACATAGTCGGGCGAAAGGGCCACCGTGGTTTCGCTGCTGAGCTTCAAGGCGGAAGGCAAGGCGGCCTGCATCACCTCGCCGAGATTGCACATGTAATAATTCCTCACCCAGTCCCAAAATTTCAACTGTTTATCATTCACAAGTGGCTGGTCGTCAAGCAAGTCCATCAGGAATTTCACTTCCACCGACGGCACTTTTTCCGTCAGGCCGACGATAAGTCCTGACATGATCTTGGTCTTGCCGAACTGCACCACGGCACGTTGCCCTACCCGTACTTGGCCGTTCAAATCGAAAGGCACGCGATAGGCGAAAGTGCCTGGCACCGGAATAGGCAACAGGATTTCAGCGAAAAGGGTGATTCGGGAGTCGCTCATGGAAATTATTTTTTCACGCTGAATCCGCTGAATCCGCAGAACCTACCGGCTGCAATATTTGCATCGCTTTGCGTTTCCCATAATTGACTTCGTCGAAATGCTTTGCATTCGATGTAATCAATCTGCGATTTCTGCGTGTAATAAAAATACATTTTTTTGCGTGAGGTTAATGTGAATTCACCGTGGAATAGCCTATCAGTTCGTCATAGCCTTTGATGGTGTTGTAATAGTAGAAATACAGCTTATAGACGTTGTTGGTCTCCCAGTGGTTGCCGGCAGTGAGGTCGGTCGAGATTTCGTTGGTCTTGCGGTCAATGGTGGCAAACATGAAGTTGTAGTAGCCTTGCTTGAGCACCATCGAGCAAGTGTAGCCGTGCAGCCGATAGTCGTAAGTCATCTTGTTGCTCTCATCGAAGCGCCAGTCGTTGAGTGCGCCCATGATGTATAAATCCTCCTGCGTTAGTGGCGCCTCGCTCTTGTAGAAGAAGTTGACGCGGCAATAGTCGGCCTCGGTCGCGTTGTCAAGGTTCTCATTCTCAACGTAAACAAATTTCTCGCCATGGATGTCCTCGTAGCTCGCGTAGGCTTTCCGCGCCCGCGACTCGCAAGTGGCGATGTCGATTTCAAACATTTCGTCGGTTTGTCGGATATGCGCCAAATTCTCCGACTGGAAATAGAAGTTGCTGGTATTGAAGCGGCGGTATTGGTTGGTTCCCTCAAAAACGGTCTGCGGATGATGCTCAAACGAGATGTAGTCGGGATAGACGTAGGTGGGCTTCAGACCCTCGGCGGCATTGTCCCAGCGACCGTTCTGGCGGATGGTCAAATAGCTGTATTGCTGCGTGTTGCCCGTCAAATAACTGTTCACGTTCACTTTTACGTCAAGCTGCTGGTGGGTGTCGGTGAGCGACAAGTCGTCGGGATAGCGCGGCACGGTGGCGCCCACATGGGCTTTCTCATCGACGACCATGAAACGGCGGGTGAAATACACATCGTTCAAGTCGTCGCCATAAACGATGAGCAGATAGTTGCCCGAAATGAGCGGCATCATGTCGTCTTTCGGGAACTTGAGTTGGTAATTGACATACTCAATCAGGGTATTGCGCGAGAAGGCGTAGTCGTCGATGCGGTCGGAATCGAAGCCCGATGCATACTTTATACGTTGGATGTCAGTGGGTTGCCAGTCATGGCTGCAATGGATGAACGTGTAGTTCAGCACCTCGCCTTGGCCATTGATGATGTCGAAAGACAACGTCAGGCGGCCTATCATGTCGTCCAACGGAACCACAGGGTCGTTGAGTTGGTTGTCATCGGCATAAAGCAAAACTGTCTGAACCTCAGGCTTGTAGTTGAGGTTGCCACAGGGCAAATCGAAATCTTGGGCGAAAAGGCGGACACTCAAGAAAAGCATTATCAATAAGGCCAGTTTTTTCATAGGCTTGATGTTAATTGCGGCAAAAGTAAGAAAAAAACTCTAATTTTGCGGCAAATCTCAAACATGACCCAAGTCATCAAGATAAAACAAGGCCTCGACATTAAGCTGAAAGGCAAGGCGGAACGAGCCGTGAGTTGCCAAGAGCCTGAGTCATTTGCCCTGCAACCAACTGATTTCGTTGGACTTAATCCAAGACTGCTCGTAAGCGAAGGCGACCAAGTGAAGGTCGGAACGACGCTTTTTTGCGACAAGAGCGACGAGCGCATCCTCTTCACTGCGCCCGTCAGCGGCACGGTGAACGAAGTGCGCCGTGGACCGAAACGCCTGCTGGAAGCCGTTGTCGTCCAGTCCGACAAACAACTTGATACACAGTATTTTGAATTCGGAAAACCGACCAAGGAAAGCATCACGCGAAGCCTTTTGGAAACCGGACTTTGGCCGATGATCCGACAAAGACCTTATGGCACCATCGCCAAGCCCGATGACAAGCCCAAAGCCTTCTTCGTCAGCGCGTTCGACACCGCGCCTTTGGCTCCCGACATGGACTTCCTCGCCGAGCGTTTCCCCGACTCGCTGCAAAAGGGTCTGGAAGTACTCTCCATCTTGTGCGACAACAAGTTACACCTTTGCATCCACTCCGAAAAGACGAAATCTGAAGTGCTGCTCAAGGCGAAAAACGCGACTTTGCACACCTTCAGTGGACCGCATCCTTCGGGCAACGTGGGCACGCAAATCAACCGCATCTGCCCCATCAACAAGGGTGACATCGTGTGGCATTGCGGCCTGCCCGAAGTCATCAACATCGGGAATTTCTTCCGCACGGGCCGGCTCGACTTCAGCCGCCTCTATGCCGTGGCCGGAAGCGGGCTGCTGCATCCGCAATACTGCCTGACGAAACTCGGCGCTTCCGTCGCCGCTTTGACGGACAATAACCTGAAAGACAGCCATCAACGCCTCGTCAGCGGCAATGTCTTGACAGGTCATGCCATCACCGAAAACGACTTCATCGGCTTTTACCACAGCATGCTCAGCGTCATTCCTGAAGGCGACCAACGCCACGAGATGTTGGGCTGGATTTGGCCCGGATTCAAGAAGTTCAGCATGTCGCGCACCTTCCCTTCAGCGTTCATTCCCAATGTGTTGCAGCCCGATTTCGAGTTGGACACCAACCTCCATGGCGAGGAGCGTGCCTTCGTGATGACGGGCGAGTTCGAGAAGGTGTTTCCCTTCGACATCTTTCCCCTGCAACTCATCAAGGCCTGCATCATTGGCGACATCGACCTGATGGAGAATCTGGGCATCTATGAGGTGGAGCCTGAAGACTTTGCCTTGTGCGAGTTTGTTGACACTTCAAAAACTGATATTCAAGCGATTATTAGGAATGGGTTGGAAATTTTAAGGAAAGAAAACGGATAATTGAAGTTTTTTCTTGAAAAAGAGTTTGCAATACGAAAATTTTGTATTTTTGCAATCCAATTATCAAGCACCGCCATTCTTTCTTGAATGGATATGGCCGTCTTCGGGCGGCTTTCTTTATGAATTGCAACATCCTATGGCTCAACGGGTAACATTCTACATTGACGGTTTCAATTTCTATTATGGTCTGCGTCGCACCAAACGCAACGAACCACAATGGAAAGACTACTATTGGATTGATATGGTGAGACTTTGCGAGGGTTTTCTCGGACAAGATCAAGAGTTGGAAAAAGTAGTTTATTTTACAGCTTCGCCACTAAACCCTGAAAAAAGCAGTCGTCAGAGTGCTTTTCTCAATGCCAACAGGCTTCTCAATGGAGAACGCTTTGAAATCGTTCGTGGCAAGTATCTTGAAAAACAGATACAATGTCCTAACTGCCATTACTCCATTTCGCGCCCTGAAGAAAAGAAAACGGATGTAAACATTACCGTACGAATGATAGCTGACTGCGTTTTGAATGCTACTGACACAATTATCCTTGTTAGTGCCGACAGCGACCTTGTACCACCATTGGAATTCATTCAGCAACACTATCCTGAAAAACGAATCAAGGTTTACTTTCCACCATCCAATTTCAGTTGTGATCTGAAAGACAATCTGATACATCATTGCAGCAAACCCGTATTGATGTTTAAGAATGAAAGGCGTTTCCGTGAAGCCATAATGCCAGATGTGGTGACAGATGGAATAAAACGTTACGAGATTCCTGAAAAATGGAAAAACGGTTCTCGGCAAATCCGCCTAGATTCCCTATTTTTGCAGCCATTATGACCCAGCAAAAGAAACCTTTGAAACTCCGCCAAGCCCTCAGCGACTTCTTCATCGCCTCCAAGGAAGAGCAAGAAGGAACTGCGAGAGACCGCGTCAGGGGGCTGAGGCGATATGTCAGCAAAATCAAACCGAACTTTGTGGAAGGCGGACGTTTCGCTTGGCTACAATCGACCTTTGAGGCCTTCGAGAGCTTCCTTTTCGTGCCCGACGAGACGACCAAGCAAGGCTGCCAAATCCGCGACGCCATCGACCTGAAGCGCACCATGATTACCGTGGTCATTGCATTGATGCCCGCTCTTTTGTTCGGCATCTGGAACGTTGGCTACCAACACTTTAACTCCTTGGCGGAAACAGCCGGTTTCTGGCAGATGATAGGTTTCGGCCTGACGAAAGCCTTGCCCGTCATCGTGGTTTCCTACGTCACGGGATTGGCCATCGAGTTCGCCTTTGCGCAAATCCGCCACCATCAGGTCAATGAGGGCTTTTTGGTCACGGGTCTGCTGATTCCGATGGTGTTGCCACCCGACATCCCACTATGGATGGTCGCGGTGGCCACGGCCTTTGCCGTCCTTATCGGCAAGGAAGCCTTTGGCGGCACGGGCATGAACCTCGTCAACCCCGCTCTGTTGGCTCGCGCTTTCCTGTTTTTCGCCTTCCCGTCGGTCATGTCGGGCGACAAGGTCTGGATTGCCGGCCAACCCGATGCCTTCACGGGTGCCACGCCCTTGGGCATCCTCGCCAACGGCGGAACGGAACTGCCCTCGGCCTTGACGATGCTCTGGGGCGGCATCCCCGGCTGCTTGGGCGAAACATCGGTGATAGCCATCGCGCTGGGTGCTATTCTACTATTGGTCACGGGCATCGCCAGTTGGCGCATCATGCTCAGCGTCATCATTGGCGGCGGCCTGATGGGCTTGACATTCAACCTACTTTCAACTCTCAATTTACCACAACCCTCAACTCTCAACCCTCAACTCTCAACTTACCTGCAACTGCCGTTCTACTACCATTACCTGATGGGCGGCTTCATGTTCGGCGCGGTCTTCATGGCCACCGATCCCGTCACGGCGGCACAGACCAACGTGGGCAAATGGGTTTATGGCCTGCTCATCGGCATCTTTGCCGTGATGCTACGCGTCATCAATCCAGCCTATCCCGAGGGCATGATGCTCGCCATCCTACTGATGAACTGCTTCGCCCCGCTCATCGACCATTGCGTCATCGCCCGGAATATCAGAATGCGCCAAAAACGCGCTTTAGTCACCACAAAAGCATCCTCAAAATGAAGAAAGACATCAACAGCAACGGTTATATCTTCTTGTATGCCACCATCTTGATTGTGGTCGTGGCCGTTTTGCTCACCGCAGCAGCCATTTGGTTGAAGCCGTTCCAAGACACAAACAAGCAGAACGAAAAACGCATCAACATCCTTCGTGCGGCAGGCATCGCCGACGTGAACGCCGACAACGCAGCGGAACTCTACAAACTTCATTGCACTGACGAATTCCTTTTGGACGGAAACGGTCGGCCCGACAACAACGGCATCTTGCCCCTGTTCGTCATCGACCGCGAAATCAGCGTCATCCCAATGAAAGGCAAAGGCTTGTGGGGACCCATTTCGGGCTTCATCGCCATCGACACGAAGGGCAACATCGTTGGCACCAACTTCGACCACGAGTCGGAAACGCCAGGCTTGGGTGGCGAGATTACCACGGAGAAGTTCCAAGGCCAGTTCCGAGGGAAAAACATCAGGAAAGACGGACAAATCGCCCCCATCGAGTTCGATGCCATCACGGGAGCGACAAAAACATCGGATGGAGTCAAGGAAATGATTGACAATACTTTGGAGAAATATGGACCGTTTTTTGTAAAAATCAGCAACCAACAAATCACCAAATAGGACATGCAACAGGTTTTGACATCTGATTATCTGCAAGCAGTAAAAGCCATCAAAGAGGCCATCCTGCAAAGTCGCTACCAAGCGGCAAAACTCGTCAACCGTGAATTGCTCTCTCTATACTATTGGGTTGGCCATTATGTTTCAACGCACAGCCGAGAGAATGCTTGGAACACCAAAGCCATTGCAACCATTTCCAACCAGCTTCAACAAGAATTGCCCGGCTTGACTGGTTTCAGCGAAACCGGTATTAAGGACATGCGCATTTTCTATGAGGCATGGTACCCCTACCTAAATCGGCAAACAACGGTTGCCGATTTTTCGACAACATTGGATTTCAACGACTTAAAAAATCGGCAACCAATGGTCGCCGATTTGACCCACAACGATTTGGAATGTTTTATGAGAGTAGGATTTAGCCTACATCGAATCATCATCCGGCATACATCCACCTTAGAAGAAAGATTATTTTACATCCGCAAATGTGCCACGGAATTTTGGGCCAAACGCACTTTGGAAAAACACCTGAAAGAACAGATGTTCAGAAGTGTTGGAACGATGACCAGCAATTTCGCCATCGCCATACCAGATGCAAAACTCAGGCAAAAAGCCATGCAATCCTTCAAAAACGAGCTTGTCCTTGATTTTCTGAAGATTCCAGACCCTGATTATGTTGACGAAAAAGATGTTGAACAGCAGATCGTCGACAATGTAAAGAACTTCATCATGGCTATTGGGAAAGATTTCTCGTTTATGGGCAACCAATATAGGGTAATTGTCGATGGCGAAGAATGTTTTATCGACCTGTTGTTTTTCAACCGCCGGTTGCGTTCCTTAGTGGCAATCGAACTGAAAAGCAGTAAATTTCAACCTGAATATGTCGGAAAGCTCAATTTCTATCTTTCAGCCTTGGACGAATATGTGAAACTGCCTGACGAAAACCCGAGCATTGGCATTATCCTTTGTAGAGACATCAACCAAAAGAAAGTGGAATTCACCATTCGGGACATTTCCAAGCCGATGGGAGTTGCTGTTTATAGAAGCAGCAACGAATTACCAGAACCTTACAGAAGCATTATGCCATCAGTCGAGGATTTGTCTAAACTACTCTGAAAACCAATTCATTATGCCCAACTTCAAGAAACTCGTCATAGAACCCCTCAGAAAGACCAATCCCGTCACGGTGCTAGTGCTCGGCATTTGCTCGTGCCTCGCCGTGACCGCGCAACTCAAGCCCGCCTTGGTGATGGGTGCCTCCGTGACCGTCGTGACGGCCTTGTCGAACCTCATCATCTCGTTGCTGCGCAAGGGCATCCCTTCGCGCATCCGCATCATCGTGCAACTCGTCGTGGTGGCCGCCTTTGTCATCCTCATCGACCAATTCTTGAAAGCCTTCGCCTACGATGTCAGCAAGCAACTCTCTGTTTACGTGGGTCTTATCATCACCAACTGCATCATTATGGGACGTTTGGAAGCCTTCGCCTTGTCGCACGGGCCTTGGGAGTCGTTTTTGGACGGCTTGGGCAACGGCTTGGGCTACAGCTTGATTCTTGTCGTCGTGGCGTTCTTCCGCGAGTTGCTTGGCTCGGGGACACTGCTTGGCTATCAAGTCATCCCGCAATCATTTTACGATGCTGGATATATGAACAACGGCCTGATGATATTGCCGCCCATGGCGCTCATCATCGTCGGCGTCATCATTTGGATCCAGCGCACACGTCACCCCGAAATGCAAGAAAACCAAAACTAATCGGCCATGGAATTGTTCAAGCTTTTGATAAAATCCGTCTTTGTCGACAACATGATCTTCGCATACTTTCTCGGCATGTGTTCTTACCTCGCCGTGTCGAAGACAGTGAAAACGAGCGCGGGACTCGGTTTGGCCGTGACTTTCGTGTTGGTCGTCACCGTACCCGTCAACTACCTTATCAACAAATATTTGCTCTCGCCTGGCGCCTTGGCATGGATAAGTCCCAAATTGGCCACCGTCGACTTGAGTTTCCTCACTTACATCCTCTTCATCGCCATCATTGCGGCCATCGTGCAGATTTTGGAGATGGTCATCGAGACTTTCACGCCTGCTTTACATTCCGCCTTGGGCATCTTTCTCCCGCTAATCGCGGTCAATTGCGCCATTTTGGGTTGTTCGCTCTTCATGCAGGAACGCGGCTTCGGCAACGTGGGCGAAGCGGCAGTGTTCGGCTTAGGCTCCGGCTTGGGTTGGCTTTTGGCCATCACCACCATCGCCGCCATCCGCGAAAAACTACGTTATTCCAAGATTCCCAAGGGACTTCAAGGCGTGGGCATCTCGTTCATTATCACAGGATTGATGGGCATCGCCTTTATGGCGTTTATGGGGATAAAACTATAAGCGTATGAATTTAACCACTACCTTGATATTAAGTATCGCCGTTTTCCTCGGCATCGTCTTGCTTTTGGTGGCATTGCTGCTGTTTGTGCGCAACAAACTGATGCCCAAGGGGAAAGTGAAAATCACCATCAATGGGGAGAAGGAATTGGAGGTTTCATCGGGCAACTCCCTGATGGCCACTTTGGCCGACGAGCAGGTGTTTTTACCCTCTGCCTGCGGTGGAAAAGGCAACTGCGGCCAGTGCAAATGCCGTGTGGTGGAAGGCGGCGGCTCGATTTTGCCTACCGAAACAGGGTTCTTCAACCGAAAGCAAGTGCAAGAGCATTGGCGACTGGGTTGTCAGGTGAAGGTCAAAGAAGACTTGAAGATCTTGGTGCCACAGTCGGTGCTCGATGTCAAGGAATATGAATGCACGGTGGTCAGCAACCGCAACGTGGCCACCTTCATCAAGGAATTCAAGGTGCAACTGCCTGCTGGCGAGCACATGGACTTCATCCCCGGCTCCTACGCCCAAATCCGCATCCCAAAGTTCAAGGTCAACTATTCCGACTTCGACAAGGAACTGATTGGTGCCGAATATCTTCCCGCATGGGAAAAGTTCAAGATGTTTGACCTGCAATGCGTTAACACTGAGCCGACCGTCCGCGCCTACTCGATGGCCAACTATCCCGCCGAGGGCGATGTGTTTATGCTCACCGTGCGCATCGCCACGCCGCCGTTCAAGCCCGACCGCTCGGGATTCATGAACGTCAATCCGGGCATCGCTTCGTCGTATATTTTCTCTTTGAAGCCCGGCGACAAGGTGCTGATGTCGGGGCCGTTTGGCGAATTTCACGTGAAAGGACTTGAGACTTTGGGACGCGGGACGCAGGACTGCGGGACACGGGACGAGCCTCAACTGCCAACTGAAAACCGCCAACTGAAATCTGAAATGATTTGGGTGGGCGGTGGTGCCGGCATGGCTCCTTTGCGTGCACAAATCATGCATCTGACCCGCACGTTGAACGTCCGCGACCGCGAAATGCACTACTTCTACGGCGCTCGCGCCCTGAACGAGGTGTTCTACCTGCAAGACTTCCTACAATTGGAGAAAGACTTCCCCAACTTCCATTTCCACTTGGCCTTGGACCGTCCCGACCCTGCCGCCGATGCCGCTGGCGTGTCCTATACCGCTGGTTTTGTACACAATGTGATGTATGAAACTTATCTAAAGACCCACAAAGCCCCCGAGGACATCGAATACTATATGTGCGGTCCCGGCCCGATGAGTGCCGCCGTGGTCAATATGCTTGATAATTTGGGCGTTGCAGTGGAGAACATCATGTATGATGATTTTGGAGGTGGCGCACCCAAGAAATAAGCAAAGCCATGAATTCCATCGCCCTCCGACTCCTCAACCAGCAGCTCATCTGCCCTCAGTTCGACAAGCCTGAGGGGGTGGTGAACTATATTCGTGCGATACAAGAAATTTCAAGAGACATAAACACATAAACCTATGGAAATGAAATTCTGTCAGAGCTGCGGAATGCCGCTCACCAATGAAATCCTCGGCACCAATGCCGACGGAAGCAAGAACGAAGACTATTGCATGTATTGCTACAAGGATGGCAAGTTCACCCAAGACTGCACGATGGACGAGATGATTGATTTCTGCGCCCAGTTCGTTGACGAAGTGAACAAGAACATGCCCAAGCCCATGACTCGCGACGAGTACAAGGACATGATGCGGCAGTATTTCCCGATGCTGAAACGGTGGAAACAATGAAAAAACCGATGATCGGCGTCACCCCGCTTTGGGATGCGGAGCGCCAAAGCGTTTGGATGCTGCCCGACTATTTGGACG
>JAFSJF010000120.1 GCA_017439405.1 Bacteroidales bacterium | reverse complement strand
GGGCATCTTTCTCTTCTAGTATTTGGCATAAAAAAACAATTAGATGAAAACGCTTTCATCTAACTGCTTTTTTTCGCTTTTATGCGACTTATTGTCAGTGATTTACATCGTATCTCACCAACCATTTTTGTCTATTATACCTCCATTTCTGACCACGTTATGGGACAGAAACGAGTACAAGACGAAGCCGACTCTTGCAAGTCGAGTTTGTTTGAGTGGATACGCCCGACAGCTTGTTTGTACCATTCGGGAAGGCTGGCAGCGATTGTTTGGAAAGCCTGTTGTAGTGGTTTTTCTCAATTCGGGTAATCTTGCCGCCTATGCCCCATGACAAACGCTTCGAATTTGTATTAATTGCATAAGGAAAGGCCAATCCCAGGCGGCTTTGAGCCGTTTGTTCCTGAGGGTAAGCTTGAACTTGTCCTTTTCTAGGAGGTTAAAGTTGCAGTATGGCCATAATCTCGTTGCTCTTGCCGTTCTTTTTGAATCCTTGGCAAACATACGAATAAAACCTCAACAAATTGACACAAAAACAGTTATGTTGGCAACTTCTCAATATCCACTCTTAACCATCTGATTTGTCGGAAATTTAGTGCGTTTGCCCTGACTGCCCGCTTTTTTTATTTGCACATGTCACAACAATTCCCTATCTTTGCCGTTCCATTAACAATAAGCAAAATTTATACAAACTGATATGATGCAACACAATATCGTACCCCAAGACATCGCAAAGAAACTCTTTGCAGAAAGCGGACTGCCGAGCATCGGAAACGCCGGCATCCGCGAAATCAACAAATTGGCTTTTGACCTTGAAGCCGCCAGTGGCAAGAAGTTCATCCACATGGAGTTAGGCAATCCCGGCTTGCCCGCTGCCCGTGTCGGAATCGAGGCTCAAATCAAGGCCTTGCAAGACGGCGTTCCTGCCAACTACCCACCCATCGACGGCACTCCTGTACTGAAGAAAGAGGCCTCACGCTTCATCAAGAATTTCCTTGACATCGACGTAAGTCCGGCCAACTGCGTTCCCACCGTCGGCTCCATGCAAGGCGCCTTCGCCTCGTTCATGATCAGCGGCCACACCGACAAGAAAAAGGACACCATGCTTTTCATCGACCCGGGCTTCCCCGTCCACAAATTCCAATGCAAGGTGCTTGGCATCCCGATGGAGCATTTCGACATCTACGAATATCGTGGCGAGAAACTACGCGCTAAGCTCGAAGAAGTGTTGAGTAAGGGTAACATCCACAGCCTGCTCTACTCCAACCCCAACAACCCGACGTGGGTGTGCCTCACTGACGAGGAACTGCGCATCATCGGCGAGCTGACCAACAAGTACAACGTCATTGTGATGGAAGACCTTGCCTATTTCGGCATGGACTTCCGCAAGGACTACAGCCACCCGGGCGAGGCTCCGTTCCAACCCACCGTGGGCAAGTACACCGACTACTACATCCTGATGATCTCCAGTTCGAAAGCCTTCAGCTACGCTGGCGAACGCTGCGCCATTCTCGGCATCAGCGACAAGTTGGCCCAGCACCACTTCCCCGACCTGAAAGCCTTCTGCGGACAAGAGGTCTTCCTTCGAGCCATCCTCTTCGGTGCCTTGCACCCACTGAGCTCGGGCACTTCCCACTCGGCCCAACACGCCTTGGCCGCAGTGCTGAAAGCCGTCAATGACGGCACCTATAATTATAGGGACGACGTGTTGGAATACGGTCGCAAGGCCGTGCTGATGAAGAAGGCCTTCACCGACAATGGCTTCTACATCACCTACGACGAGGACTGCGGCGAGCCTATCGCTGATGGTTTCTACTTCACCTTCTGCTATCCAGGCTTCACGGGTGCCGACCTCGTGGAAGAAATGATGTATTACGGTGTCTCGGGCATCTCGCTTGATACCTGCGGTAGCCAAAAGCAAGGCATACGCGCCTGCACATCGCTCATCCAAAGGGAAGAGATTCCGATTCTGGCCGAGCGGTTGAAAGCGTTTGCTTTGGACCATCCTTTGAAATAGGTTTGAGCTTAAGAGGTATAAGTTATGAAGAGGGACGCAGCCTTCTTGCTGCGTCCCGTTTTTGTTTATAATCAATCTAAATTACTACCTTTTCAAGAAATAAAACAAAAAGACGGGCGCGGATTGCCCAAAATTCCCTAATTTCGTGGCTCAATTCAAAAAACGTAACACAAACTCAAAAAAATCAAACAATATGGCAAAATTCAGAGGAGCCATCGTGGTTGACATCGAGCGTTGCAAAGGTTGTGGTGTTTGCATCACGGCCTGCCCCTGCGGTGTCATCGAATTGGCAAAAGAAGTAAACGGAAAAGGTTACAATTACGCATTCATGGCCAATCCCGAAGCGTGCATTGGCTGCGCCAGCTGCGGCATCACATGCCCTGATGGCGTCATCAAAGTCTACAAGAAGGCCTTGTAATCCAACCAATTGTCTAACAAATCAAAAAATCTTACATAATGGGAGAATTAAAACTGATGAAGGGTAACGAGGCATTGGCCGAAGCCGCCATCCGCTGCGGCGCCGATGCTTATTTCGGATATCCTATCACCCCCCAGTCGGAAGTGATTGAGTATCTGTCGGAACAGAACCCTTACGAACGCACCGGTATGGTCGTTCTTCAAGCAGAAAGTGAATTGGCAGCCATCAACATGGTGTATGCCGCTGGTGCTGCCGGCAAGCGCGTGATGACATCCTCCTCCAGCCCAGGCGTGTGCCTGAAGCAAGAAGGTTTGGCTTACATCGCCGGCGCCGAAGTGCCTTGCGTCTTCGCCGACGTGGTGCGTGGCGGCCCGGGCCTGGGTACCATCCAACCCTCGCAAGCTGACTATTTCCAGAACACCAAGGGTGGCGGCAACGGCGACTATCGTAACATCGTCCTCGCCCCCGCTAGCGTCCAAGAGATGGCCGACTTCGTGCCGCTGGGCTTCGACCTCGCCTTCAAGTATCGTATGGCAGTGTGCATCCTCTCCGACGGTGCCATCGGCCAGATGATGGAAAAGGTCGTCCTGCCCGAGCAGAAGGCCCGCCTCACCGAAGAAGAAATCAAAGCCAAGTATCCTTGGGCACTGACAGGTCGCAAGCGTGGCACGCAACACCGCGTGATCACCTCCTTGGACCTCGACTCGGCCCGCATGGAAGAGCATAACCGTCACCTCCAACGCAAATACGACGAAGTGACCAAGAACGAAGTCCGCTACGAAATGATCGACTGCGACGATGCCGAATACGTATTCGTTGCCTACGGCTCCAGCGCCCGTATCGCCCAGAAGTCGGTGCAACTCGGTCGCGCCGAAGGTCTGAAGGTCGGTCTGCTCCGTCCCATCACCCTGTGGCCCTACCCGACCCAAGCTATCCGTAACCTCATCGACAAGGGTGTCAAGGGATTCCTCTCAGTCGAATTGAGCTGTGGTCAGATGATCGAAGACGTGCTGCTGGCCTGCAACGGTCGCGCAAAGGCCGAACACTTTGGCCGCGTCGGTGGCATCATCCACACCCCGGAAGAAGTTCTCGAAGCTATGAAGAAACAAATTATAGGAGAATAAGACAATGGCAGAAATCACATTACAAGATATCAT
>JAFSJF010000009.1 GCA_017439405.1 Bacteroidales bacterium | reverse complement strand
GCTCGAAGAGGAAAATTACTTCATTGTTTTCTTTGACCGTCCCAACGGGGCGGCTTGCTACCGCATTGTCGCCTGCCACCTAATTTGGCACCTTTTTGACCTATCTCGCTCTTTGGGGCAAGGATTTATAGAGGAAAGATACGCACAATTTCCATGCCATGGCTTTGGGCAACATTATTTTTTGTATCTTTGCGCCCAAATTTTTGAGATTATGTTTGAAGGTTTAAGCGAAAAACTGGAACGCTCGTTCAAGATCCTGAGAGGACAAGCGTATATCACTGAGGTTAACATTGCCGACACGATGAAGGAAATCCGTCGCGCCCTGCTCGATGCCGACGTGAGCTATAAGATTGCCAAGGATGTCACTAACACCATCAAGGAGAAAGCCCTTGGCCAACAGATACTCACCTCGGTGAAGCCAGGCGAGATGATGGTCAAGATCGTGCACGACGAATTGGCCGAACTGATGGGCGGCGATGCCGTCGACATCAACCTGAAAGGCCAGCCGAGCATTATTTTGATAGCAGGTCTGCAAGGTTCGGGTAAGACCACTTTCTCGGCCAAATTGGCTTCCTATCTGAAGCGCAAGCGCAGCAAGCAAGTGCTGTTGGTCGCGGGCGACGTGTATCGTCCGGCCGCCATCGAGCAGTTGAAGGTGCTGGGCCAACAGGTTGAGGTTGAGGTGTATAGCGAAGACGGCAACAAGAGCCCCGTACAGATTGCGCAAAACGCCATCAGGCACGCCCAAAGCCAGGGCAAGAATGTGGTCATCATCGATACCGCCGGTCGTTTGGCCGTCGACGAGGAGATGATGAACGAAATTGCGAACATCAAGGAGACGGTGAAGCCTCACGAGACCTTGTTTGTGGTGGATGCCATGACGGGCCAGGATGCCGTGAACACGGCCAAGGCCTTCAACGACCGCTTGGACTTTGACGGCGTGGTGCTGACCAAGCTCGACGGCGACACCCGTGGCGGCGCGGCCCTCACCATCCGCACGGTGGTGGAGAAGCCCATCAAGTTCGTGGGTATCGGCGAGAAGATGGATGCCCTCGACGTGTTCCACCCCAAGCGCATGGCCGACCGTATCCTCGGCATGGGCGACATCGTCAGCCTCGTCGAACGCGCCCAAGAGCAGTTCGACGAAGAGGAAGCCCGCAAGCTACAGAAGAAACTAGCGCAGAACGAGTTCAATTACAACGACTTCCTGAAGCAGATTCAGCAAATCAAGAAGATGGGCAACCTGAAGGAACTCGCCAGCATGATTCCTGGTATGGACAAGGCCATGAAGGGCGAGGAAATCGACGACGACGCTTTCAAGAGCATCGAGGCCATCATCTATTCGATGACGCCTGCCGAGCGCGAGAACCCGAAGCTGCTCAACGGCACGCGCCGCAAGCGTATTGCTGACGGTAGCGGTACGAGCATCGTGGAGGTGAACCGCCTCGTGAAGCAATTCGAGGAGACCTCGAAGATGATGCGCATGATGACCACGGGCGGAGGCAAGAAGCTGATGCGCATGGCGGGAAATATGAAAAGAAGATAAACCAACCTTTGCCCTGAATGGGCAATACTTCATTAACCCCACACAAGCGCAGCGCAGTGTGGGGCAAAAACCAACAAAAACAACAAGGAAATGGACAACAAAATCATAGACGGAAAACTCATCTCTGAGCAAATCAAGAAGGAAATCGCGGCGGAAGTCGCGGGAATGATTGACAAAGGCGTTGCCGCTCCGCATCTCGCGGCTGTCATCGTGGGCGACGACGGCGCCAGCAAGACCTATGTTGCCTCGAAGGAAAAAGCCTGCCATTCGGTGGGCATGACCTCGTCGGTGTATCGCCTGCCCGCCACGACGACGGAGAAGGAAATGTTAGACTTGGTGGCTTTCCTCAACAACGACCCCGAAATCGACGGCTACATCATCCAACTGCCGCTGCCCAAACACATCGACGAGGAGAAAGTGATCGCCGCCATCGACCCGAAGAAGGACGTGGACGGTTTCACGAGCGTCAATGCAGGTCGGATGCAATTGGGCCAGCCGTGCTACATTCCCGCCACGCCCAACGGCATCATGGAACTTATCAAACGCTCTGGCATTGAGACGGTTGGCAAGAATGTGGTCGTGCTGGGTCGTTCCAACATTGTGGGTACGCCTATGGCCATCCTCATGTCGCGCAAGGGCATCGACGCGACCGTCACCCTTTGCCACAGCCGCACGCAAAACCTGCCTGAGATTTGCCGCAACGCCGACATCCTCGTGGCCGCCATCGGCAAGCAGGGCTTCGTCACCGCCGACATGGTGAAGCCCGGAGCCGTCGTCATCGACGTGGGCATCCACCGCATCGACGACCCGACAAGTCCGAAAGGTTATAAGATTCTTGGCGACGTGGATTACGACGAAGTCAGTAAAGTGGCCTCCAAAATCACGCCCGTCCCCGGTGGCGTTGGCCCGATGACCATCGTGTCGTTGCTTCAGAACACGCTGAAGGCGGCGAAGGGAGAGATTTATCCGAGGTAGTTTTTCTATGTTCTATAGGTGGAACGGGGTCGCATGGGATTTGCGGCCTCGTTTTTTGCTTTACGTCCGACAAATTGTTTATTTTTGCATTTTCAAAAACAAACGTAATGAAAAAAACAATGTTTTTCATGCTAATAGCCATTGCAACGGCGGTGGTCGGGCATGCGCAAGGAAGAGCGGAGTATTCGCCCGTGTTTGTTCCTCAATTGAAAGCGGAATTGCCGCATGAAGTGCATGAAACCTCAAGCCTCTTTTTCCACAATGGCCGTCTTTGGACGCACAACGACAGCGGAGGCAAGCCGATTCTTTATGCGCTTGATACCGTGAGCTTTGGAATCGTGCAAAAAATCACACTTGCCCATGCCAAAAACAAGGACTGGGAAGATGTTTGCACTGATGGCGTGACCGTTTTCGTGGGCGACTTCGGCAACAACAAAGGCAACCGCAAGGACTTGAAAATCTACACTTTCCCACTGTCGGCCATCCCAGATGAGGGCGATGCGACCGTCAAGGTGGACTCTATCTGCTTTGCTTTCGGCGACCAGACCGATTTCACGAAACGCAAGGTGCATGACTTTGATTGTGAGGCGATTTTCGCGACCGAGGAGTATCTTTACATGTTTAGCAAAGGCTGGGCAACGGGTACCACGCGCCTTTACCGTCTCCCAAAAACGCCAGGAAAACATGTGGCCAAGGTGGTGAATGGCTTCGACTCGCAAGGCCTGATTACAGGCGCGGACTATGACCCCAAAAGTAGGACTTTGGTCGTAATCGGCTATGTGAAATCCCTCTATAAGCCGTTTCTCTATTTGATTTATGGCTTCGATGAAAAAGGCGTGAAGCTCTCGCACCGTCGTTTCGAGATGCCGCAATGGGCTGGTGCCCAGACCGAAGGCGTGTGCTTTTTCGACGAAGGGCGATGCTTTGTTTCTGCTGAGACATCAAAGGCTTTCACGGCCCGTGTGTTTGTGGCCGATTTTAGGAAATGGATAGTTGAAAACCGGGAACAGTCACACTAATAAGATAAAAAAAAGGGAAAAAGTCACAAGCCTATGAAACGATTTTTTTTGATAGCGATGTGTGTTTTTCTGGCTTCCATGGCCTTCGCACAGCACCCGAAAAAAGCTGTGAAGGCATATGAGGCCGCTGAATCCGCCTTCTTTAGCCGCGACTTCAAGAAGGCGCACCAGCAGGCACTTAAGGCGGTGATTGAGGACCCGAACTATGCCGAGGCTTGGCTCCTTGAGGGCGAAATCGGGATGGAAACCGAGGATTTCGAGTTGGCCCAGCTGGGCTATGAAAACGCCTTGGCTATCGACTCGATGCTGTTTCCGCCGGCGGCCATCAACTTGGCGGGGCTCTATGACATGCGCGGCAGCTACAAACGCGAAATCATGTTGTTGGAATGGTTTCGAAATAAGGCTCAAGGCAACACCTATAATGTAACCGTTGCGGAAATGCTCGAAAAGGCGACCTTCCGCGATTTTGCGACGAGCCATCCTGTGGCTTTCGAGCCGGAGAGCCTTGGCGACAAGGTCAACACGCAAGAGGACGAATATGTGAACATGCTGCAGTTCGATGGCTCCCAGCTGCTTTTCACTCGCAAAATGGACTTGGGCGAAGACTTCCAGAAGGAGTTTTTGTTTGTCTCGCATTGGGATGGTGAGGCTTGGGGCGATGCGCATCAGCTTGCTTTTGCCGACTCCCCCGAGGATGTTGATTTGGCAGCGGCCTTCATCTCCGCCGACGGCAGGAAACTTTACCTGACGGGTTGCAGTTGGGGGCGCGATAGCGGCTGCGACCTTTATGTCTCTGAATGGGATGGCTCGCAATGGTCGGTGCCAAATCCGTTGTCGCAGAAAATCAACACAAGAAGTTGGGAATCACAGCCTTGTGTGAGTGCAGATGGCAAAGAACTGTACTTCGTCTCGCGGCGCAACGGCAATTCCGACATCTATTGTTGCCAACGTGCTGCCGATGGCAGTTGGGGCGAACCGCAAAATTTGGGCACACCTATTAATACAATGGGTACAGAGATGGCTCCGTTCATTCACCCCGACGGACGGACTTTGTATTTCTCGTCCGACAAGCACATCGGCATGGGCGGTTTCGACCTGTTCGTGAGCCGCAGGGGAGAGGACGGACAGTGGCAACAGCCTGTCAATCTGGGATTTCCAATCAACACGAATGGTGACGAAATCAATTTTTTTGTAGCTGCCGACGGCAAGACGGCATTCATATCCTCGCAACGCGAGGGCGGTTGGGGTGGCTACGACATCTACATTTTCGAACTACCCGAGGAGATTCGCTCCGATTCGGCCAACTATCTCTCCTCAGTTGATGTGGTGGAATTGGCTGTGGGCGATGCCGTTGTGCTGCAAAACATTCAGTTTGAGTTCGATAGCTCTGTGTTGACTGAAGAATCACAGACGGGAATCCAAATGCTGACCGACTTCCTTCAGAGAAATCCGGAATTGAAGGTGCAACTGGCAGGCCACACAGATGATGTGGGCAATGCGCAATACAACCTAAAACTTTCCGCCGACCGAGCCGAAGTTGTATGCAAAGCATTGATTGACAAAGGGATAGATAAGAATCGCTTGTCGGCGAAAGGCTATGGAGCATCGAAACCATTGGTACCCAACGACAGCGACGAACATCGCGCCAAGAACCGACGCACTGAAATGATTATAACTAATTGAATATGAAAAAATTATTGCTATTTGTTGCTTTGGCTGTGTTCATGTCAGCTTGCGTAAAGCCCGATGATTCCAAGCAACTCCGCTTTGCCGTTTTGGGCGACAGCTATTCGTCTTTCGAGGGTTATGTTGACCCGGAGACCAATGATGTTTATCCGTATGAAAACATTGGCGTAACCAGCGCCGGACAGATGTGGTGGCACAAGGTGGCCGGGGAAATGGGTTGGGTCATGGAGAAAAACAACTCGTTTTCAGGTTCTTTGGTTTGCAACTATGAGGACTTTTCTTCGGGTAGCTATTATGCTCCCCATTCTTTCATCCGCCGTATGGATGACCTCGGCCATCCCGATGTGGTTTTCATTTTTGGCGCCACCAACGATGCGTGTGTGCATGGCGAAGATAACGTCCCGGTTGTGCCTCTCGGCTATGATGTCTTTTCCGATTGGACAGCGGAGCAACTTTGCACTTTCCGTCCGGCGTTGGCCTATCTTCTTGATAGCCTGAAGCGGATTTATCCCCATGCCAAGTTGTATTTCCTGCTTGACATGAATCTCGGTTCCGATGGTATCGATTGGGACAGGCGAGATGCTTTCATTGGGGCAATTCATCGCATTGCCACCCATTATGGCGTGACATGCATCGATTTGGAAGGCATTCACAAAAGCCATTGGCACCCGAATGCGGAAGGGCAGGAGGATATAGCCCGTCAGGTGATAGAGGCATTGGAACTTGATTTCAATGTCTGATGCGGTATTGCACCGTCAGTTCGTCATTGGATGGCGTGGGCACGTCCCAATAAGGCTTTTCTGCCGTCTGGTTTTCGGAATCGTCGGTTGCCGGGCCTGCCGAAGCGCCTAATTCGTTTTCTTCCTCGTCTTCTTCCCAATGGTGTATTTCCTTTTGCGGGCCTTCCTTGCGCAAAAGGAGAGCCAGCACGACACCGACGATGGCACCGCTGAGGTGGCCTTCCCACGAAATGTTTTGCAAGATGGCCAAGTCGGGAATCATGCCCCAAACGAAGCCGCCGTAGAGAAACACCACGATGAGCGCAATGACAGTGAGCATCCGGTTGCCACGGATGAAACCGCTCGTGATAAGGAAAAGGTTCAGACCATAGACAAGCGCACTCGCTCCGATGTGAGTGGAACCTGGGCTACCGAGGCACCAAGTAAGTACCCCGCTGGCTATATAGGTGATGAGCATGACGCGGTTGGCGAGAGTGGGGTAGCAGTAATACAAAGTCGTGCCGAGCACAAGAATGGGTATGCTGTTGGAAATCAGGTGTTCCCAACTGCCATGGAGGAAAGGAAGGGTGAGAATGCCAACCAGCCCTTGTATCGAGTGGGGTCTCAAGCCAAAACGCCCCCCATCAAGGCCCAAAGCGACCTCGATGATTTTCACTGCCCACATCACCGCAACGATACATGCGGGAATGACGAGGCTCCCGAAAAACTTTTTTCTCTCTGCTTTATCTTCCATGCGGTCGGGTCTATCAAGAATCGTTCCGCGGCAAAGGTCGGAAATTTTGGCAGAAAAAAACAGGCATTTTTGCGTGTGAATACGATTTTTCCCTATCTTTGTCCGCCGAAGAAGCGAAAAAATCTATCTAATTTAAATTCATAACATTATGGTATTACTACAAACCAACGTCACAATGGTGATCCTCATCTGCATTCTCGCAGTGGTCGCCGGGTTCCTCATTTTCTATGTCTCAAAGGCAAAGAAGGAACATCCTAAAGGCTTGATTGCAGCCGCTTTAAGTAACATGGGTGAGCGTTTCGGCTACTACATCATGAACGCCATCCTGTTGTTGTTCATCGTGTCGAAGTTCGGGTTGCCCGATGCCACCGCTGGTATCATCTACTCGGTGTTCTACTTCGGCATCTATGTGTTGAGCCTCGTGGGCGGTATCATCGCCGATCGCACCCAAAACTACCACCGCACCATCCAGTGGGGCTTGATCATCATGGCCCTCGGTTATGTGGGCATGGCCATCCCGTTGTTCAGCCAAGATGCCAACGGGCTCATCGTTGACGGCAACGGAAAATGGTGGGGCATCCTCATCTTCACCTGTGTGGCCTTGTTGTTCATCGCTTTCGGTAACGGTCTGTTCAAGGGCAACTTGCAGGCTCTCGTCGGCCAGATGTACGACAACTTCGAGGCCGAGGCTGCCAAGAAAGGCCCTGAGGCTTTGGCTGTGGCCAAGGACAAGCGCGACAGCGGTTTCCAGATTTTCTACGTGTTCATTAACATCGGCGGTGTGATTGCTCCTTTCGTGGCGCCCATGCTGCGCGAGTGGTGGCTGAAAGCGCACAACTTCATCTACAACGCTGACATGTCGGCCTTGTGCCACCAGTATCTTGCCAATGGCGAGGTAACGCAAAAGTTCACTGAAACGATGGCCAATTCGGTGCTTCCGACCGCCAACTACGGCACCAACCTGACGCAGTTCTGCTCCGACTATATCCTCACTTTCAACCAAGGCGTCCACTTCTCGTTCTTCGTTTCGGTGGCCGCCATGCTCATTTCGCTGATTATCTTCTTCACGCAAAAGAGCAAGTTCCCGCAACCCGCCAAGAAGGTGGCTGCCGAGGCTCAAGGCTACACCGCCGAGGAGAAGGCTGCTATGGCTAAGGAAATCAAGCAGCGTATGGCCGCTTTGTTTGCCGTGTTGGGCATCGCCGTGTTCTTCTGGCTCTCGTTCCACCAGAACGGCCAGTCGCTGTCGGTCTTCGCCCGCGATTTCGTCGATTCGTCGAGCATCGCCCCTGAAATTTGGCAGGCTTTGAACCCCTTGTTTGTGATCATACTCACCCCGCTTGTCATGGGTATCTTTGCCATGTTGGCTCGCAAGGGCAAACCCGTTTCCACCCCTCGCAAGATTGCCTATGGTATGGGTCTCGCTGGTTGCGCCTACCTCTTCCTGATGGTGTTCTCCATCATGAAGGGTTATCCGTCGGGCGACGAGTTCCGCGCCATGGATGCCGCCCAAATGGCCGCCGCTGGCCTCGCCAAGGCTGCTCCGTGGGTGATGATTGTGACCTATTTCTTCCTCACCGTGGCTGAGTTGTTCATCTCGCCGCTGGGTCTGTCCTTCGTTTCGAAGGTGGCTCCGCGCCACATGGTGGGTCTGTGCCAAGGCTTGTGGTTAGGTGCCACCGCCATCGGCAACCTCTTCATCTTCGTTGGTCCCATCATGCTCAACGCTTGGGACATCTGGAAGTGCTGGGGCGTGTTCCTCGCCATCTGCCTCGTCTCCATGTCGATCATGTTCGGTATGGTGAAGTGGCTCGAAAGAGTGACCGAATAATAACCAAGTATTTATAAGGTAAAGGGATGCAGTGATTGGACTGCGTCCCTTTATTGTTTAGAACATAACCGTTTCCGTTTCTCCTTGCAAATCCAAAAACAGGGCATAATAAACCGGCATGTAAACCACTTGGCCATCTTGCCGCACTTCCCTGTCATTGGAAAACACAATGGCCGACTTCACGTGATAATCAGGTGTGGAGAGTAGGTTGTTCAGGGCACTGTGAACCGAATAGTCTTTTCCCGATTTCACTTCAATGGGTAAAATACTGGTGCTCAAGTAATCGTCAATAAGGAAATCCACCTCTCCTTTCTTGCGGTTGTCGTAATAAAACAACCGATGCCCGTTGGCTTTCAGTTGCTGTGCGACGGCGCTCTCATACACTGCACCGAGGTTGACGCTCTTTTGGTCCTCAAGGACTGGCCGCAAGTTGTTTCGGTAGAGTTGTGCTGTCAGCATACCTACATCGTTGAGGTAGAGTTTAAGCAAGTTCTTGTGTACACTTTCGCTCAACGGGAAACGCGGATTGGAAACGGCATGGACGTCAAGTGTGATTCCCGAAGAGATAAGGTACTCGAACTCGTCCTGATATTGTGCAAAGCGGTCGCCGTCTTTGTCGCGAATGTCTTTGACCACAATCCGTTTCTTCTTGTTTTCCATCTGCGAGGGAATCATATCGTAGATTCGCCGTATCAGCAGGCGCTTTTGGCTGTCATGCTCGTATTTGGAGGCATCGTCGCCGTAGAGCGTCTTTATTGTATTGTGTATTTCTCTGACTTTTACAATGTTATGGGTCTCCAAATAAACATTCACGGCATCGGGCATTCCACCGACGAGCAGGTAACGGCGAAACAAGCCAAGCAAATGTTGGTGTTGCTCCTCTGAAAGGCTTTCCTTGTTCGCGAACTTTATCCTCAACCCTTCAATGGCGTCCAAGTTGAAGCCATTGGCAATGAGGAACTCGCCAAAGTCAAGTTGGTACATCTCTTTACGAATAATGCTGCCAACGGGGATGGAAGTTGTCGACCGCAAGGCGATGCCAAGCAGACTGCCGCTGGCAATGAAACGATAGCGGCGCTCCTGGCGGAAAAACTTCAGCATGGTAAGGTATTGCGGATAGGTTTGGATTTCGTCGAGGAAGACCAAAGTGTCGTCCGCATTGCCAAGGTGGTTGCCGGCAATCATGCTCAATGAGAAATAAAAAGCCTCAGTGGAATGGATGCCCTTGAATTGCTGTGGACCTTCGTTGTCTTCTGCAAAGTTCACTTCCACGAAGTTTTTGAATAGTCTTTTTCCTGTCTCTCTGATTATAAAAGACTTGCCGACCTGTCTTGCGCCTTCCAAAACCAAAATCTTGTCCGATTTTGAAGTCAAGTGGGCCTCGATTTCCTTGCTGATTTTCCTATACAACATAATTAAAAAACACTTTTCAATAACTATTTAGGCTGCAAATATACACTTTTCAATATAAAATCAACTCAAAAAACTACACTTTTCAATAAAAATCCATGGTTCAAAACTACACTTTTCATGAATTTGAAGTATTCATCTCCTCCTATCGGGTGTTTGAAGCCCTGAAATTCCAATGTTCAAGATAGCCGACAGCGATGTCGGCTTTTTTTTGTGCCTGAAATTGAGATTTTTTTCATTACTCAGCCCGCTTTTGGCAGAATGGAGCTGTTGTTTTGCATCGAAAATTCAAAACAACAGCATCATGGACAGACCTAAATCCTATTACCAAGTTCACGCGACGTTCTGGAAAGAACCGCTCAACGACACGAATTATCTCGCCGAAAAGAGAGCAAAACTTTGCCGTATCGACAAGACTTTCTCCGATAGCGACCCACACACGTCGCAGCAGGAGGCTTTCGGCTACTACCAAAGCCTCATCGACGTGCTTTACGAAGCCCTTGGTGGCCATTACACCAACGAGCGACAGGCACAAATCGACTTGCAAGCCTTTTTCAATGCCCGATTCCGAAGCGCCGTAACTCACGTTGGGAGAATGACTTTCGACGACAACCTTTTCAACGAGATTGCCGTCTATCGGGTGGTTGGAGGAAAGAAAAGGTTGGTTCGCGGCATCCATTATGACCCGGAATATGAGCAGGCACAAAATGAGATTTAGAAAACAAATCCAATAACATCTAATAACAAAAGCAAAAAAAAATGAAAAAAAGAAGCAATACACGAAAATCAACGCCAAGATGCTGGAAGCCGCCGCGAGCGGATTCTGACGCACAAAATCCTCGAAAAAACAACATTGCAGCTATTGTATGTCCGAAAATCCCCTATATTTGCGGCGTAATCAAGCAAAAGAAAGGCAATTATCGAAGCAAAGACAGAGAAATAAGACATACTGAAAAGCGGACAGACCGTTCTTGACTCCTAATTTACCACTTTGGCCGAAAGGCTGTACTTCAAGGATAGGTCAGTCCGCGCTGCAATGTTGTAGCGTGGATTGAATCGGATGAGTGGCAGGCGTGGTAACCTGAGGGCTTGACGAGAAGATTCACGCTATTTTAAATAGACATCCACTATTCATGGTGACATAAGATCAAACTTAAAAATAATAACTATGAGGAAAATTGACCACGGAAGGCTAAAGTACCAAGTACTATCTATCCTGAAGGAACAAAGCCCTTTGACCCAAAAGGAAATCGTTGAAAAACTGGCCAGCTATTTCCAACTCACGAAAGAAGAACGCGAAGAGACGTATTCCAAACGTCCTTACGACAAGGTCTTCTATAAAACAGTAGCTTCGAATGAAGAGCGCCTTCGGTTCGCAGGATTGGAAGACTTCACCCCCCAAGGTCATGCCATTACCCAACGCGGCTTGAATGCGTTGGTAGAGAATCGCGGGACAATACCCCTCAGCTATCTCAGGAGATTCCCCGAATACCGCAAATGGGCATCTGAAGGGCACAGGAAGAAAGCCAAGGAAAGTGAAATAATTGACATTGACAAACTTTTGGAATCGTAATCGTAAAATATATCAATATGAAAACAGATAAGAGGATACCAGATGATATTGAATCTTTTGAAGATAGTATCGACAAAATTTCGCCTAACTATCTTAAGAATGGCCAGTATAACATTAGCAAAGAAAAATACCCTTTTGACAGTTCGGAAGATAAGAAAGATTACGTTGTCCGTTTTCACATCAACGACAATGAATTGATTGAAGAAAAGAATGCTTGGGGAGATTCTGATCGATTTATGATTAATCAGATGCGAGAGTTTTATGCGATGATGAATGAAAAAGGGTTAAAGGATTTCGTGATAACTATTGATAGAGTCAAAAAAGAAATCTTCATCACGCTTCCTCCTCAAAAAGGAATCAGTTTTTCACAGTATCATAGTTCAAACATAAGACATGTCGATGGAAAAAATCTTGTTGTTGATATTGAGGCAATCCTAGGCAAAATGGTTGGTTACTATAAAAGAATTTTCTGTGACAAAAATCTTCTCCCTACTAACGATGTAGACAACAACAGAGCCACTGGTTTTACTGAGCGTAATTTGACATTCAATTTCTGTCATAATTATTTGGATTTATGTAAAGAAAAAGAACTAGAGGAAGGGATTGTTTGGCAAGAGATGCCCATTATTGGTCAAAGCCGTCAGCACATCGATAGCGTCATCGTCCATTCTGACATATTGATATTATTAGAGGCAAAACGGCTCCATTCTCCTTATCATTTTGAAGAATTAACTTCTGAAAATGTAAGCTTTACAAATCGTGAGCATAAGATAGCACAATATGGCGATCTGCGCCGTTTACAAACCCACTATAAAGATATTCCTATATATGATGATCTGAAACCAAAAGAGTGCTATGCCATACTTTTGGCTGACTTACTTATACAACGCGGGAAAAATGACCAATCAAAAAATGACAAGTATCGTTCATGCTATCAACAGTATTTCGATAAAGAGTTTTTGATATTTGAAAAAGACAACATGGAATACTATTTGTATTACAAATTAAAGCAAATAGCTGTCAATTAACAAATTGCCTTTTTAAATCATTTATTTCTACATCTTTACCAACTCTGCCCGAAAATGGCAGAGTTTTGTTTTTGTTTTGCCGACGGAAACGACAAAACAAAAGCATCATGAAAGAAGAAAAACAAAAATACGCCCTGCAAATACCGTCAGGCATCACTGACATTGGCGACTTTGCGTTCAGGTATGAATGCTTTGACGGCATCAAGTCCATCGTGCTGCCCAACAGCGTTGAATACATTGGCGAAAGCGCCTTTGAGAATGTCGAGCAGATAAAGTATATCGTCCTTCCGGGCAGCATCAAGCGCATCCGAATAAACGCCTTTGCTCGATGTAAGCAGTTGGACTCGATAGCTTTCAGGTCGGGGCCGCCGTATTGCCTCGATTATCTGACCCAAAACGGTGTGCTGTTTGAAAGGAACTACGACCGCTTTAGCAAAAGCCACGGCTACACCTTGTTCCAATACCCATGCGGCAGAGCCAACAAGGAATACTCGATACCTGTTGCGGTGGATAATGGCGCGGCCGATGGCGGTGTGGAGGTCACGGAGATAGGTGAAAATGCCTTCATGGAGTGCCAACATTTGGAAGCGGTTTACTTCACTGCCTATCCTGGCACGAAGATGAAGATTGGCAGATGCGCTTTTGCCTGGTGCAGTAAGTTGGACACGGTAAGGCTTTCCAAAAATATCTCAAAGATTGACCCTACAGCATTTCAGGGTTGCCGAGCCTTGAAAAGGATTCTCATACCCAAGGGGACGAGGAAAAAGTTTGAAGCGCTGTTTCCACTCAAACAGACGTGGGAACTGCTGATGGAAGAATAATTTTGGGATAGTTGCGTCAAAACCATTATCTTTGCCCTCAAATTAACACTCTTTATGGACAAACTCATCAAATGCATCTGGATAGCCAACATGTAAACTGATTTTGCTCGTCTACTTAACAAATCAGAAACTCATTGTTGTGGGCGGATGCCAAGAATTTGGGCAGAAACATGAAAACAAAAAATTGAAATTTGTAGATTTTTATAGTTAAATAATTGAATATCAATGGGCAGAAAACTTACTATTCAACCCATGTATATTTTGTGGCGCGTCCATTGCCTCGCATGGAAAGGCAACCGTCTTTGCAAAGGTTGGCTATCAAGGAGCGGCTTTGTTTCAATGTCAAAAGGGGATTAAGGGCTTTCGCGATGTTCGTGGACGACGCGCCCAAGGCACTTTTGGTGGAATAATAAACCCGTCTGATGGTCTCCGCCCCGTATTTTTTCGACCAATTGGTATATGCCTGTTCAAAGAAAGCCACTCCCATTGTATAAAGGAAATGCTCGTCTTCTTGAATCGCCCCTTTTTCAACAAGCGTGTCTATGCTGTTTGGGAATAGCGAATCCACGTCTCCGTTGTATATGTGATAAAGGTTTATCAGTTCGTATGAGTTGAGTCGCTGTCCCCATTTGCGAAGGAAAAGATAGAGTTTCGGACTCGATATTGTCGCTTTGAGGCGAACGCAGACAAAGTAGTCGTCTGAATTAGAGTAGTCGGGCAGGGGCTTCCCTTCTTTCACACAATTGGCAAACATGATGTTCGCTCCCTGCCCCGAGCGTTCTATCCACCCCGTTTTCTCCATCGTTTCGGCCAAAAGCCGGTTTCGCGGAGAACTTGGCACTGTCAGTATATTGCCTATGTTGACACCGAACGGAAACCCTCCGGGATTCATGACCTCCATGACATCAGGATATTGCCTTATCACCACATCGCCCGTCAGTTGATAGCTGCGGTGGACGCATGCGTTAAGAAGTGCCTCTCTTACCGTGGTACGGTTGTATGCTGGCACATCGAGTATTGTTGGCATGTCCTCAACATGCAATAATGGGTTTGCCAAAGGTTGGTTGAGGTAATCCCACACATTGTCAATCATGGTAAAAAGGGGGAGGCGGAACTCGCGCCGTGCAGAATACCTCTCGTCGGCATGGCTGTTGCGGAACTCCACGACCACATTGCTTTGAGGCAGGTGCTTTTCAATCGCTTTCGGGCTGCCCAATAGTATCAAGGCGGCGTAAGTCAATTTGCCATCGGAGTCGGACAGTCTCAATTCGGCGAGCAATTGAGGCAAAGGAGTTGTCAAGACATCCTCGTTGAGCCTTTTGTCGGCGATAAGCCGCCTCATGGACGACACCGCAGCCCCATCCAAGTCGTCAATGGTCAACCCTGCACAAGGACGAGCTGAGAAATCCGGATCTTGTTCGTTGATAATGGAGAAATATTCCGAGTCGTCCATTTCGCGCAAACTATCGCCTGTGCGCATGAGTGGCACGCCCTCGAAACGCAGAGCCTTGCCTATTGGCCTCGATGGTATGTGGAAAACCACGACGCGTAATTTGTTGTCGAACAGTTCCTCTATATGCACTCTGATAGCCAAACGATTGTAGATTTCATCTTCCAATTGCCCGATTTTGCCCTCCGCAAAATTGCTGCCAACAACAAGGTGCGGGTATTTGTCGGTCATTCCCAATACCAAACGGCCTCCTTTTTCATTCGCCAATGCAACGATATAACCTAATACGCATTTACGCCTTTCCCTAATGTCGTCGTGGCTTCCGCCAGCGAAAGGAAAGTTCCTTTTTGCCTCTTTAAACTCAACGTGGTCTTCTTGCTCCATGAGTTTCTGCAATTCCGATATAGTGCTCATTCCTTGGAAATTTCTGCAAAGATACAAAACATAATCCGAACTTGGGCAGAAATACAAAAACGAAAAGCTGAAAATTGTCGATATTTATAGTTAATCAATTGATAATCAATGGGCAGAAAATTTTGTATTATATTAAGTTTAGGCTCCAACTTGACGGATAGCAGAAGAAATTTCTTACCTTTGCGGTCAAAAAAGCCCCGCCATGGACAAACTCATCAAATGCATCTGGATTGCCAACACCGTCGTTGATCGCCGCGACGCGGGCATCACCCTGAAGGAACTGAACGAACGATGGACGCGCGACGGCGACAACGATCCCATCCCCGAACGCTCGTTCCACAACTACCGCCAATACATCGCCGACGTGTTTGGCATCGACATCGAATGTGACAAAAGCCGCAATGCCTACTACATTCCGCAAGGCGAGCGCGAGGAGATGCTCGGCAACGACCTCAAGATGTGGCTGCTACACAGCTTTGCCGTTAACAACAGGCTTTCGGCAAACCTCGATTTGCGCAAGCGAGTGCAGTTTGAACCCATTCCGGGAGGCATCGAGCATCTGGAGCCACTGATGGAAGCCCTGGAGAAAAACCTCGAAGTCGAAATGCACTACAAGCGGTATTATTACACCGACCAAACCAAACGATACCTTTGCAAGCCGCTCGCACTGAAGCTGTTCAAGCAACGTTGGTACCTCATCGCCCTCAACGAAAGGGAAGAAATACGCTGCTTCGCCTTGGACCGCATCGATGATCTCAAAACCACCAAAACGATTTTCAAGAAGCCCGATGATTTCGACTTGGCGACCTATTTTAAGGATGCTTTCGGCATCTATGTGGAGCCTAATTTGCAGACGGAGGAAATCGTCATCAAGGCCGACACCGACCAAAGCAACTTCCTGAAAGGCTTGCCCTTGCATCCGTCGCAACGCATCGTGGAGGAGACGGAGAACTATTGCATTTTTTCTTGGCGACTGAAGCCTTCCTACGACTTCATCCAGCAACTGCTCACGATGAACGCACATATCGAAGTGCTGGAGCCGGTTTCGCTGCGTGAAAGATTCAAGGCCTTGCTGCAAGAAATGTTGGCGAAGTATTGAGTGTTTCCTGCATTTTTAAAAGCATTGACCCAACGTGCTTTGGCGGTGCGGTCAACATTTCGAGAGGCATGGAATGGTAAAGCCAGTCTACCACTGGCCAGCAATGCCAAATCAGCGGCTTGGAAAGCGGCGTTTATGTGGTGAAAATCATGACGGACGGCGGGATGGCGACGAAGAGGATGGTGAAGATGTGATTCGAGTCGGCAGCCTTTACTTCAGTTCGCCATAGCTCTTGGCGGCCAGCTGCAAAGCCTCTTCGGTGGTGAACTGCTCGTAGTAGGTGCAACGTGTGACGATGCACTGGGTGCAGGGCGATGGCAAAGATACAAATGTTTGGGGAAACATAAAAGGGGGATTGGCGACAAATGGTGGATTTGAGTGAAGATAAAAAAGAACAACAACAAGATTTCTTTATAGTTATCCTCAACAAGAATACTCGAAAATGAAAAATTATGTGTATTTTTGCGCACTATTATCAATGAGGTGTAGTTTTAGAGGTCATGGGAAAATGCAAGTACTGCGGGAAAGATGTTGGCTTGTTTTCATCCAAGCACAAAGCATGTGAAGAACAGCATGAAAACGGAATCCAAGAAATGGTGGATTTCATGTTTTCATATTTATGTAAGCCATCAATTGATAGAGATTTCATAGAACGACTCAAAGGGATTCAGAATAAAGGCTATATTACAGACGAGGATAGGATAGACTGCGCAATAAAAGCCTTGGACAAGTTTACTGATGCCATACATAGGCCATTTACACATGCCGTTGAACAAAACGTCAGTCGTTTGATGAAACTACTGAATGTTTCATACAATGTGTTGAACAAAGATAACACGTTAAGTAAATTGGCTCAAAAGATAGTGAAAGGGCATTTGGTGGCGTATTTCACAGATGGAACTACTGAAAACGAGGTGAAGCGCAATATTCGTGAAGTAATGGCAGTACTCCCTTTGAATCACGAAGAACAAAACGAATCATATTTGTATGTGTTGAACAAAGCTGCGGAGAATTTTATGAAAGACAGTTTCCTTACCGATAAGGAAGAAATGTTGATACGGTCTTTTGCATCAGCATTTTCGCTTCCTATCGATAATCTGCCAGCACAGTATAAGGACACTGATTTAGCAAAGGTAGGCCAAATGACCGTTCTGAAGGATTTTGCTAAAGGTATAATGCCGTCCGCGTTTGTTCAACTTCCTGTGCTTTTGGGAAAGAGTGAATCATTGTTGTGGACTTACAATAATGTGGCTTTATATCAGGAGAAGATAGAAAAGGAGTTCGCCAGAAACAGCGGTGGATTCAGCTTTAAGGTGATGAAAGGGGTTTATTATCATACTGGTCGGTCAAAAGGCCATCCCATTGAGCACAAGCACATGGAGAAAGTTGCTGTTGGCGACTTGTATGTGACTAATCAAAATCTCATATTCTATTCAGCGGAAAAAGGTCTGAAGATACCATATAAGAAATTGGTTGGTATCACACCATATTCCGATGGTATAGAAGTTCTGAAGGACGGTAATTCAAAGCGGATGGTTTTTCAAGGATTTGACAGCTGGTTTGTGATGAATCTTCTGTCGATGCTAAGTGTTTGAATATAAAACAGGATGAAGGGTCATGAATGAGAAAACAATAAAAGAGTCGTTGCAAAAGGGCGAAAGGGTGACTCTGGAATGTAAAAAAGCGCAGTCAAGCGTTCCCAATTCGGTGTGGGAAACCTATTCGGCTTTCGCCAATACCAATGGCGGGTTGATTTTGTTGGGTGTGTATGAAGACACAAAAGAGAAGGATGCGAATAAGCGATTCACCATGACAGGTGTTGACAATGCAGAGAAAATCCAAAAAGATTTTTGGAATATGGTCAACAATCCGGAAAAGGTTAATGTGAACTTGCTGAGGGATGAGGATGTGGAGGTTGTAGAGATTGACGGTAAAAAAGTGGTGGCCATCAATGTGCCACGGGCAGATTATACCATTCGCCCCGTCTATATCAACAACAATCTAATACGAGGCACTTTTGTCCGCAACCACGAAGGCGACTATCATTGTCCCGAACAGGTAATCAGGATGATGGTGCGCGATGCTTTCCAAGATGGCAACGACCGCCTTTTCCTGAAACATTATACGATGGACGACATTGACATTCCCACTTTGGAACGCTATCGCAACCATTTCAAGAGCAGGTTCCCCGACCATGTTTTCAACGGTTTGGACGACACGGAGTTCTTGCGTCAATTGGGCGGTTTCACGATGAACCGAGAGGAAGGCATGGAAGGATTGACCATGGCTGGATTGCTGATGTTCGGCAAAGGGCTTCCCGTCCGCGAACGTTTTGACAATTTGCGGTTGGATTATATCGACAAGTCGAAGTTGATTGGCGACCAACGCTACAGCGACCGCCTGACCTACGACGGGACTTGGGAAAACAACCTGTTCAACTTTGTCACCATGGTGTTGCCTAAGTTGTTGCGCGATTTGCCTCGTCCGTTCAAAATGGAAGGGGTGGTGCGTGACGACGATACGCCACAGCACAAGGCAGTCCGTGAAGCCATGACAAATGCCATCATTCATGCAGACTTGATGGTTGACGGTGTGCTGAAGGTGGAGAAATACGACAACAAGTTTGTCTTCACCAATCCTGGGCTGCTCAAATTGCCTGTGGAACAGATTTATGCTGGCGAGGAAACCAAAGCCCGTAACCAACGCATACAGAATATGTTCCGAATGATTGGTTTTGGCGAAAACCTTGGTTCAGGTTTCCCGCTAATCTTGAGTGCATGGAACGAAAAGCATTGGCTGAAGCCAGAACTTGTCGAACAGCCAGAATTGCTTCAGGTGAAATTGGTTCTTACCGTAGAGACGAAGGAAGAGAATCCTTCTACGACACAGGATGTCGTAAAAGATGTCGTAAAAGATGACCTAATAAATGACCTAAAAGATGACCTAAAAGAACTTACTGAACGTCAAAGGCTTATATATGACTTGATACAATCTAATGACCGAATAACCATCTTGGAATTGACCAAAAAGACCTCCGCCTCGGAAAAGTCCATACGACGAGATATTGACGCTCTTCGTCAAAGGGGATTGTTAACCCGCGAAGGAGGCCGAAAGAGTGGCCGCTGGGTAGTGATGCTCGACAATGACAGCGAAACCAAGAAAGAAGAGTAAAACTATGGCAAGAGAAGCGATAAGACTACGAGGGACGGGCGGGGGACGAACTTGTTTTGACCACCATAGATGGAGCAAAACATACAGCATTTATGATAAAGATTACGGCGGACGGCGGGATGGTGAAGATGTGATTCTTTTCGGCCAGTGAGAAATCTTGCACATTATTCTCTTCAGCAACTTTCTAATGCATCAAATCACGTCTGCGGAAGGGTTGCTTCTGTAAGGAAGCATAATTTAATATCTGATCTATTATGGTCTTAATGCGTATTTTGTAATATGGGCGCAAAGGTATAACAAATTTGGCAAATATTGGATATTTTTGCCAAAATAGTTATAGGTTTCTATACGGGAAATAGTGGTATGGAACACTGCTGTCCTTATCCGTTGGAAACATTTTCACGGAACGGCTACATCTTGGGATACGACCATCCTAATATGAAACCCCGACATTGCATATCGGGGTGTGATGGGGGCGTCCCTTCGGGACTTTGGCTTGACGCATTGTCATTGTCAGCGAGCATTATGATCATGATGCCTATAGCCCTCCCGTTTATTCTTTATTTCTTAAAGTCAAACACCATGACAGCCATCTTTATTTCGTCTGACGAATCAGTTAGATGAAAAGAATAGTCAAACCAACCTTTATCTCTTTGTCCAATCTGTTTTACGAAGTTAGAATGGTTTGGTATTGATTCTTGGATTGACTGAATGACTGTTTGAATCGCGGTGTCTTTGTTGAAAATCAGCAAAGCTGTCTTGGAATCTCTCCAGGTCAAGTAACCCAACAATTGATTGATGGCTTCATTCAACATCTTCGCCCCTTTCCAAATCTTGCATTCTGCAACAAACAGGACATCATCACCATGCTTTATCATAATATCAGTTTTTCCCTTGTGATTGAACGATTCACCTGTTGACGAAAAGCTTTTGAAAGATGAAGACAATTGGGTGAGGAAATGTGCTCTAATCGTTTCTTCGTCTTGGTTTTCGATGGTTTGGGGATAACGTTCGATATTTTTTCCTGTGGTGTAGATTGTAATCAAAATATCTTGATAGACAACATCCTCCATTGTTGGGGATAGTGGTTCTGCCTTTTGTTGATTGCTGTTTACCAGTGGACTCTCAAAGTGTCGTTTTTCTACAGTTTGAACGCTATATGTTTTAGGGGTGTCATCGCCAGTTATAATTGGTAAGCCAAGCTTTGCAACATCATCATATTCTTTTTTAATCCTTTCCTTCCTCGCATTAAATGACTGACGAATATACTGTGGCATTGTGTGGTTGATACTTTCGATCTCATTCTTCAAATATCCCATCATTTTCTTTAAATCATCAATATATCTATTGTAGTCGTTTTTGACATTTTCGCCATTGCCTGAGTAATCTAAGATGTCAACATAAACCTCATTATTTCCAATAATAAAACGACTACTTCCTCCTCCAGTAAAAATAATACTTGCTGGCCAATATCTTAAAACTTCCTTGTCTCCTACAAACGGAATAAATAACCTAAACGCATTTCTTTCAACTTCTTCGGGGTCCGCATATTTGAAATTATTTGGAAGAATATCACTTGATACCAAAACTCTTCGTGGCTTAACTTTTGGTTGGTCAAATTGCATCGTTGGGCATTCTATTTTATATTCTTCTATCAAATTGTTGATATATTGGCTTTCGGAGATATTCAAGATATCATCCTCTAGATTTTGTATTTCCTTAGAAACTTTCAGCTTCAATGAGTCTAATAGGTCTCTCGTATTAATGCCACGAAACAAATCTCCTTTTTCTTCTCTAAACCGTTCCATAAGCAAATGTTTTGGTTTTGTTATTGACGAATCTTGTTGTCTATGGTCTTTTATTCCCCTTCCACAACCTTAATCTCATCCTCCGTCAGGCCGTAAAGGTCGTAGACCAGGCGGTCTATTTCTTTGTCGGTGGCGGCGATTTGGGCGGTGAGGGCGTTGCAGGCGGCCTTGTATTGGGTGAAGTAGTCTTCCCACTCGTCCTTTTGGACGAGGGTGAGGCTAATCTTCTGCTTCTTCAGCTCGGCCAACAGGGCGGCAAAGTCGGCCTCATCGAAACGCTCCAAGGCGGCGGTGATTTTCTGCACGCCCAGGCTCTCCTCCAAACGATGAAGGAAACGCTGACGCTTCTGCTGAAGCTGCTGGTTCGATGTGATTTGGATGGCAACAATACCATCTAATTTGTCAGCGATTTCCTTGTTTTTATCATCTGTCAGATTGGGGATGGATAGCATCTTCCAATCATCAGGATAGATGTGGATGTTGCTTCGGCGGTTGGTGTTCAATTCGTAACGGATAAGCGATGAGTTGAAGATACCAAGAAGCAAATTGTATGAGTATGCCATTGACAGCTGCTCAAACTGTTTCCGCTCATCATCGTTTTGATATGCCTTTGATACGCTGACGTTTTGAACGCCTTGCAGGTCAATCCAGCGTTTGAAACCAATGGCACTCTCATTGAAATATCCATCATCCGTGTCAAGCATGGTTCTTGGCATGTTACCTGGGCTACGCATCGTTACCAACTTTGGTGAGCCTTCAAACAATTCAGTAAAGCCTTTTCTTCGCCATTTCTTAGGTGAGCGGTCTGTATCATACTCAATAAAGCGTTCTCGAAGCAACCGCCAACGACCTACATCTTTCCCTTCATAATAGAGTTTTGAATGGATGTCGTCCTTGATGCAAGATAACAAGTCACCGACTTCAAATTCTCCCTTATACAGTTTCTCGTCGCTGTTTCCAACGATACCGACAGACAAATAGCAGATGTTATGTAATGGATAGAAACCAGTTTTTCCTTGCATGATGCTTTGTTTGGCATCTATGCGAAGGTTATTTGGATAATCGGCATGTTCGATTTCATCATACTGATGGCTGATGTCGTGGATCCTTTGCGTAAAACCGTTTGAGCCTTGCTTGGCGAAATGCACAATAACGCTTTTCACGCCTACATTCTCGAACACATCAATGTCTGGGAAATAGTCAATCAATGAAAGATAACGATTCCTTTCCATGTATTCGAGGCTTTGCTTGCCATACTCGGCGTGGCAATATGCATCTGGAATGATGAAAGAACAAATGCCATTTGTATTTGAAATCATTATTCCCAACTCCAAGAAAGGAATATACAAGTCCCATTTGCCAGCAAGCGTTTGCCAACGGTTGGATGAGGTCATGTAGTTTCTGAAATCCAACGTGTTTCCTGGACTATCAGCCCTCACATACGGCGGATTCCCAATGACCACATCGAAGCCACCTTTCTCGAACACCTTGGGGAACTCGGTTTGCCAATTGAAGGCCTTGTCGCCGGCAATGGCTGGATCATCGATGAGCGAGTTGCCACATTTGATGTTGTCGTTGAGCGAGTTTAGCTTGCGGTGGGGTTTGGCGGTACGGAGCCACAATGACAGCTTGGCAATCTCGACGCTCTCTTCGTTGATGTCCACGCCGTAAAGGTTGTTTTCAAGAATTGAGTTCTCGACATTGGGAAACACGATGGCGGCACCTTCGACTTTGGCTTGCATCTCATCGATGAGCTTGTGTTCAGCGATGAGGAAGTTCAAGGCAGCATTGAGGAAGGCACCACTACCGCAGGCGGGGTCACAGATGGAAATCTGCAGGAGCCAGTCACGGTAGGCATACAGCTTTTCGACGAGGGCCTTCTTGGTGGCCAACTGGCGTTTCTTGTCGGTGAAATACTCGCTCTCATCAATGCCGAGTTCCGCCTTCTTCTCGCGGCAGAGCTTGCCAACCGTATTCTCCACGATGTATTTTGTGATGAATTGTGGGGTGTAGAAAACGCCGTCTTTCTTTCGTTTGCTGATGGTGGGCGCTTCGCCCTGCTGGAGTTTGGTGGTGATTTCCTCGATTTCGGTGAGCGAGTTCTCGAAGATGTGGCCAAGAATGTTGACATCGACATCGCTCTGGAAGTCGTAGTCGGAAATCTTCTTGCAGTAGCGCATCAGCACCTCGTCGGAGATGATGAGGCCGTCAAGGATTTCATCCGGCTTGAAGAGGCCGCCATTGTAGGCAAAGACCTCGTAGTTCTTGCCTTGAAAGCCGGTGTTCATGTATCCGAAGTATTTCTTCAGGCGATTGTAAAATGGCTGATACTCGTCAAGGTCTTTCAGCTTCTCCCACTGGTTGATGATGAGCATGATGGAATTGGGTGGCAGCAGCCCACGGTCTTCGGCGAAAAAGATGAATAGCAGCCTGTCGAGGAGTTTCTGAGTCTTTTTGAACAATAGAATCTTATGCTCAGTGTCGTCTGTCGGGTTGTGCTGAAGGATGTCATCAAACAAATCCCGCTTGAAGTTGGAATAGTCCTTATAGAGCGCATTGGTGATTTGATCCTCGTTAGTGATACTGGCTGCCTTGATTTGCTTAGGGAGGTTCTTGACGATGTTCTCGTAGGCAAGACAAATCCAAAGCCGGGCAAAGTCGTCACGGGTAAGGTGAAACAAATCAAACTCTTCGAAATCAACGGCATTATCAATGTAGAAGCGTAGTTTCTCAAAGTTGGAGATGACGACGTAGATAGCTTCTTTGTGTTGGCTCTTATAGTTGAATGCCTGTGCCTCAACTTTGCTAAGATCATTCGTTTTGTGGTCTTTCAACTCAATCACACCCACAACCTTTCCATCGATGAGGATAGCTCCATCGGCTTTCTTGCTGTTGGTCTCGTTTTTCTTCTCTGTGGTGAGGTTGAAATTGGGGTCGGGATTCAAGGTGTAGCCGAGAATCTTTACGAACAATTCGCGAAGGAAACCTTCTTGGAACTGCTCTTCCTTGCTGTTGAGGATGTTGGCCTGCCTTTCAGGATCCAGGAAGAAGCTGGAAAAGGTCTTGTACTGCTCGTCAATCAGCGTATTATCAAGGCTTTCGATGTATTTGTTGAGGATGTTGCGTTGGAAGATTTGCATGGAAATGGTGCGTTTTGAGGCGGTAAAGATAGTAAAAAAAACAGATACGTATGAAATACGGCAATCAATCTACTGAATCCAAGAAAAATCGGCGACAAATCATCGATTTTATCGCCGATAGCAGGATTTCAGACTCAAAATCCATTTCGAAAGCCATCGGACTCAAGCCCTCAAAAACCCGTGACTACCTCAAACAACTCGTGGACGAGGGCATCCTTGAGACGGAAGGGGAGTATAAAAACAGGAAGTATAGGATTAAGAAGTAAATGTTTGACATGGATGGGAATGTAGTACCAAAAGACCGACGAAAGTGCATTCTTGGAGGACAAACCTGAGCCTGAATACAATTCGGACGGGTACAACGTCACCGATGGTGAAGATGTGATACAAATCGGCAGCCTTAACCATACTTGGGTGTGGCCGTTATAGGCTGCACCCATTTTTGTAATTATGCGTGTTGCAACATCCATATCCAAAAAAAACCATATCTTTGCGCCCTCGGAAGTGACTGAAAATGAGACGAAGCAAAGCTGTCATATCGAATCTGCTTTTGGTGGTTTATCTGCCGTTGCTGATGCTTGCCTTGCTTCACGAACACCCTTCTTCATGCTGCAATGCCGCCACACAGCAGGCCTCAGCCCCATCAACGTTGCATGGCATTGACTGTTTGATTTGCCAGTTTTTGCAAACGCCTTGCGACGAAGCGTCGCAGGTCACGGCATCCATTGCATTGCCCGTATCCTTTGTGGAAGCGGTAAACCCAGCAGGAGAGGCTGTTTCAGTCTTCCTTCCTACATCTTCATCACGCGCACCACCAGTCTTGTTGCCTGTTTTGTAAACCAATTCGTTTGGTTTGCTTCGTAACCGTTCAAAATCAAACAACGTAAGGATTTTGACACGGGACACGAGACTGCGGGACACGGGACGAGGCTTATGTCTCGCGTCACGCGTCTCGAAGTCACGCGTCTTATTTGTTTTTTCAATAATTATCAATTTACAACAAGACTAAAAATGAAGAAATTATTATTAGGCTTGTCATTGGCGTGCGCATTGCCGATGACAGCACAGAGCCTGCCTGACTCTACCGATATGTTTTTTAGGCATTTGGAATTGAAAGAAGTGATGGTGACTGGTGCTTTAGGCGACATGAAAATGAAAGAATCGCCGATGCCCATCACCATCCTGAAAGCGAAGGAACTGCGCCAACTGCCTTCCACCAACCTCATCGACGCCATCGCCAAGCAGCCGGGCATGGCGCAAATCACCTCGGGTGGTGGCATCTCGAAGCCCGTCATCCGTGGCTTGGGCTACAACCGCATCGTGGTCGTCAACGACGGCATACGGCAGGAAGGCCAGCAGTGGGGCGACGAACACGGCATAGAAATCGATGCCAACGAAGTGGGGACGGTCGAGATATTGAAAGGTCCCGCCAGCCTCATGTACGGCTCCGATGCCTTGGGTGGCGTGTTGGTGTTCAAAAGCCATCCCGTCTTGCCTAAAGGCACCATCAAAGGGAACCTAAACGCTGAATATCAAACCAATAATGGGCTTTTTGGCGGCTCGGTCAACCTTGCGGGCAACCAAAAAGGCTTCGTTTGGGATGCCCGCTATAGCGAGAAACACGCCCATGCCTACAAAAACCGATACGATGGCTATGTGCCTAATTCCCAATTCGATGAACGGGCTTTTTCAGCCAAGGTCGGCCTGATGAAAGACTGGGGCTTCTCGCATTTGAAGTTCGGCTATTACAACCTCAACCCGAGCATCGTGGAAGGCGAACGCGACACGGTTACGGGCGAATTGCTCTCCGAAAACGAGAACGTGAAGACCTATCGTCATGGCTTGCCCTACCAACGCGTTTTTCACTATAAGGCTGTCTCTGAGACCTTTGTCAATCTCAATTCTGGCCATCTGAAGTTCATTTTGGGCTATCAACAGAATCGGCGGAAGGAGTATGAAGAGTCGGCTGACGAATACGGGCTTTACCTGCAACTGCACACCTTGAACTACGATTTCCGTTACGTCTCGGAAGAAGCGAGCGGCTGGAAGTTCTCGACGGGCTTGAACGGCATGGGGCAGAAGTCGCTGAATTTAGGTGAAGAATACCTCATCCCCGATTACGGATTGGTGGACGTAGGCATTTTTGCGACGGCTTCCAAGTCGCTGAACCGATGGAACTTGAGTGGCGGTCTCCGCTTCGACCATCGTTTTTTGGACTCGAAAGGACTCGTGGAAGACGGCGAGGAGCGTTTCGTCGACTTCAAGCGGCATTTCAACGGTGTGACGGGTAGCGTGGGCGCCACCTACGAAGTTTCGGAACAATTTGGCTTGAAGCTCAACCTCGCGAGAGGCTTTCGCGCTCCCAACATCAGTGAGCTGGCCTCAAACGGCGAGCACGAAGGCTCGTTGCGCTATGAGATTGGCAACCGCGATTTCAGGCCCGAATACAGCTGGCAGGCCGACTTCGGCTTCGATTTTGCCACGAAATACGTCGAGTTGCAGGCCTCCGTATTTGCCAACCGCCTCCAAAACTACATCTATCTGCACCGCATCGACAGCATCATCGAGCCTGACCTGATGACTTTCGAATACGCCCAAGGCGATGCCCTGCTTTGGGGCTTCGAGGCGCGGATGGACTGTCATCCTGTCCATGCCCTGCATGTGGGGGCCAACTTTTCATACGTCAACGCGCGGTTGTTGCACCAACCCAAGGAGATGAAATGGCTGCCGATGACCCCTGCACCGCGTCTCTCTGCCGATTTGAAATACGAAATCACGCACGATGCCAAGGTGTTCAACAATGCCTACGTTGCTGCCAATATGGATTGGTATCTGCAACAGGACCATTATTTTGCGGCCTACGACACCGAGACGATGACACCGTCCTACTTGCTCATCGACCTCTCTGCCGGAACCGACATCCAAGTGAGAGGGAGGAAGATAGCCGAGTTGCATTTTGTGGTCGACAACCTGACCGATGTGTGCTACCAAGACCACCTGAGCCGCCTGAAATACGCCGACTTGAACGTGGTCACAGGCCGTCGAGGGGTGTTTAACATGGGCAGGAACTTCGTGTTGAAGTTGGCTGTGCCGATATCATCTTCATGGTGACTCTGCTCGTCGATTGGAGAAAAAGTCATACTTTTGCAGTCAAAAAGGTAAGCTATCTATAATGATGAACCTTCAAGACTTCTTTGCATCGTTTCTGCACATTATCAATGAGATGAGTCCCTATTTGTTGCTGGGATTTCTCATTGCAGGGATTTTGCACGTTTTTGTGCCCAAGAACTTCTATGCCAAATACCTGTCGCGCAACAACAGGTTTTCGGTGCTTTGGGCAGCCCTTTTGGGCATACCGCTGCCGTTGTGCTCGTGCGGCGTGATTCCCACGGCCATCGGACTGAAAAACGAGCGCGCCTCGAAAGGGGCTGTGGCTTCCTTCCTCATCGCGACGCCACAAACGGGCATCGATTCCATCTTGGCCACCTTTTCGCTGATGGGCTTGGGCTTTGCCATCGTGCGCCCCGTGGCGGCTTTGGTTACGGGAGTTTGCGGCGGATTGTTAGTGAACCGCTTCGTGAAAGACGACGAATACGACAACGCAGCGGCCACCACCTGCAACGTAGAACACGGCAACCGCATCTGGCGCGTGTTCAAGTACGCCTATTTCGATATGATTCAGGACATTGGCCTGCGCCTCATCATCGGTCTACTCTTGGCCGCATTGATCAACGTGGCCGTTCCCGACGAGTTTTTCCTCACCTTCGGCAACCATCCTTTGCTGCAAATGTTGGTCATCCTCGCCATCGCCGTGCCGATGTACATCTGCTCGACGGGCAGCATCCCCGTGGCGGCGGCACTGATGATGAAAGGCCTCTCACCTGGAGCTGCCTTGGTGATGCTGATGGCAGGCCCTGCGGTCAACATCGCCTCCATCCTCGTGGTGCGCAAATCGATGGGTAGCCGATTCACATGGATTTACCTGCTTACCATC
>JAFSJF010000119.1 GCA_017439405.1 Bacteroidales bacterium | reverse complement strand
CTCCGCTTTCAGATAGGCGTCGGCATAGTAGCCGTACACCGGAACGTAACCGTTGGTGGTCGTGCCATCATTGACGGTCAGTTCGCTCGCCTGTGCCAAACCCACAAAGGCCAGCACAAGCGTCATCATCAAAGAAAATACATTTTTCTTCATAGTACTTTTTGATTTGATTGTTGATTAAGATGGTTGTTCGTATTTGATTTGCTCTTGGCTTTTTTATTGTTTGACGATGATGTCGTCCTTGATGTGGGCCAGTATGATGTTGCATTCCTCTTGGTCGTCGTAGAAGAAAAGCCACAAGGTGCGGTTGGTGTGGTCGGTGGCGGTGATGTAGCCGCTGTGGCCGTGCTGTTTTGCGTTGGTCATCATGTTGCTGCCTTCTTCCACGGCTTTTTGGTAGGCTTCCTCATCGTAGCCGTTCTCGATGCTGTCGCGTTGGGCGAAGTATTCGTCGATGATGTTGGCGGCGATGGCATCGGCCACGGTGTTGATGTAGTCGTCGTAATTGATGTTTTCCCCTTCATATTCGATGGGGCCGTTGCCCATGATGATGGCGGCGGGCATTACGGCGTCGGAAGCCTCGAAGTTGCTCAGGATGTCGCGCAGTTGCTTGGCCACGTTTTCGGCGAACAGCTTGACTTGCCCGTCGGTGATTTGCTCGCGCGTGGTCAGACTATCCAAACCCAAGATGGTGATGAAATCCGTCTCGATGCCCACGCCGACGGAAACAATTTTAGCCGTGTCGGGGCACATCGGGAAGTCAATGGCCTCGCCGCACGAGTCGGCTTCAATCACCATTCCGAAGTCTTGCCTGATGCGTTGCCAGTCGGCGTCGTCGTTGGCTTGTAGCATCACTGCGTCGATGGGCTTCCCTTTCAGGTTGAAGTCGCCTAAGTAGGCCACGGTGAGGTGGTCGTCGTCGGCATAGCGGCAATACAACTCAAGCGCGGCGTTGTTGCATTTGCCGGCTTCCTTGCCATGCTCTCGCGTCTTGCCGCAACCCATAAGGGTCGCTACCGTGGCGATAATGGCTATATAGTTGATTATGGTTCTCATAGCTTGGCGTTTTTCGATTAGCCTTATTCCTTGATGACCTCGTTGGCGGCTATCAGCACTTCATCGACCGAGCATCCGCTGTTGCAGAGGAAGTGCATGGTTTGCCCTTCCACGCTGACTTCTTCGGCCACGGGCAAGGCGTTATCGGGTTGGCCCTGCCGCGATAGCATGAAGGTGGCAATGCCGACGACGAGGCTTGCGGCGGCGGCGTAGGGCAGCCAACGGAGGCGGCGGCGGGCGAGGGGAACGACCACGGCCTCTTGCCGTTGCGCTTGTTGGCGTGCAAGCTCCGACAGGCGCAGCAGGGTGGCGTCGTCGGGCAGGCTATGCTCGGCCTGCCGTTGCCAGTCTTGTTTGCGGCGTTCCCAAGCCTTCTGGAAGTCGTCGCCTGGTTGTTGAGCGTTCATTGTCTTGTCTTTGAGGTTGGTTTTCATATATTAATAGGTGTTGTTTTCTTTTTCGAACATTTGCTTGAGGCGTCGTTTGGTCCGGGCAATGCGCATGGCTACGGCGCCGACGGTGCTGCCCGTCATGTCGGCGATTTCCTTGTAGGAGAAGCCGTCGAGGAAGGCGCGTATCGTGGTCGATTCTTTCTCTGGCAGTGTGTCGATGAGCTGGTTGAGTTGGCGAAGGTTCTCGTCGGCAGTTCCCGCGTCGGCTTCCGTGTCGTTTTCTATCGTCTCGGTGACGATGCTCCTGTCGGCCTTGCGCCGCAGCTGTAGCATCGTGTTGGTGGCCACGCGCCACACCCATGTCTTTTCAGAGCTTCGCCCTTCAAATTGGCCGAAACTCCGCCAAAGGCTCACCATCACCTCTTGCATCCGGTCTTCCATGCTCCACTCGCGCCCCAAGCTGTAGTCGGCGCAGACATGCCAAAGCATGGCCTTGTTGCGCAGCAGCATGGCGTCGAAGTCCTTCTCGGTCCTTTCGCTGTGTGATGGTGTCGTGACGGTGGTCTCCACGTTGGGCATAAAAGCTCTTTTGCTTGTTTCGGTGCAAAATAAGGGAAAAAATAACTTTCGGATGATTTTTTTCGTCGGTGTTATTTTTTGGCGTTCCTTTGCACCTATAAAAAGAACATTGACAAACTAATTCCTTGCTGACATGAATAAATATGTTTTTTCTCTCGCGGTGCTTATCCTGTTTGCAACGGCAGGATTAGCGCAAAATCGTGCCGTCTTGCTTCACGAATCTTTCGATGGGAACACGATTCCTGCCGGCTGGTCGGTTCAGGGCGAAGGTGCCAACAACTGGGTGGTCTCAACCACGAACCATACGGGCGGTAGCCCCAATGAGATGCAGCTGTTGTGCTCACCTACTTTCAACGGCATGGCGCGCCTCGTCACTCCTGCCATCGACTTGGCAGGTGTCAACAGCGTGACGTTTAGGTTCAACCATTACTATGACCATTTCTACGCCACCAACGACATGGGCATCGCCACCTCTTCCGACGGCGGCGCAACTTGGAACGAGTGCTGGCGCCACACCTACAACTCCTCCTCTGTGTACAACATACAGGAGTCGATCGAGTCGCCCGACATGGGACAGCCCAACGTGCAGTTCTGCATCTTTGTCGAGACAAATAGCCAGCAGTTCCTCCAATGGTACTTCGACGACCTCGAAATTATTGGCAACACGGCCTTGGATTTGGGATTGTCGAGGTTGGCGTTTCCATCGACGGTTCAGTATGGCATGACCAACCTCGCCGTGAAGGTGCTCAATTACGGCACCGATGCCATCACCTCGGTCGAGATGAGCTATCAGGTTGACGGTCTGGAACCTGTGGTGGAGTCGTTCTCGGTCGATATTCCCAATATGACCAATGACGTGCTGACTTTCAGCACCCCCGTCGACCTCGATTTGGGCCAACACGATTGCGTTTTCAAGTTGTTGAAAGTCAATGGGGCTGAAGGCGATGACAACGCCGAAAACAACCAGCTTGACCTGACCCTTACGGTGGTTCATGCCATCGGCGAAAGGAAAGTGATGATTGAGAGTTTTTCGTCGTCGACTTGCGGTCCGTGCGTGGCTACCAACCAAGCTTTGCACCAGCTCTGCGAGGACTATGCCGGACAGTTCGCCTTCGTGAAGTATCCCACTTTTGGCGACCGATACCACACCGCCGAAAGCGACACCCGTTTTTACTATTACAATTTGGTGGGTGTTCCTCAAGCTTTCCTCGATGGTGCTGACCAAGGATACAATCCCGTGCAAAGCGTGAATTTCGAGCCTCGGTTGGAACAAGCCGCGTTTTTCGACATCCGTAGCTCATTCTCCATCCAAGGTAGCACCATCAAGGTGCTGGCCGACATCATGCCTTTCGTCGACCAAAACGCCCGCGTATTCGTTTCGGTGAACGAGAAAAAGACGGTCGGCAATACGGGCAGCAATGGCGAGACGGAGTTCTACCACGTCATGATGAAGATGCTCCCCGATGCCCAAGGCACACCAGCGAATTTTGTTTTTGGAGAGGAACAACACTTTGAGTTTGAATACGATATGGCTTCGACCCATGTCGAGGAGATGAACGATTTGGAAGTGGCCGTCTGGGTTCAGGACTACACCACTAAGGAGGTTTTCAACAGCCGTTTTGCATACGAATACACCGACGAGCATCCTTATTCGGTGCAAAACCTGAAGGCCGAGGAGGAGGAAGGCGTGTATTGCCATTGCCTCCTCGTCTCGTGGGATGCTCCTTCGCAAGGCACGCCTACGGGCTACAACATGTATGTGAACAACGTGTTGGTAGCGGAAGCCATTACCGAAAACGAATACGAATTTGAGTACCAGCCTGAAAAGCTTTATATCATTGAGGTGCAAGCACTTTATGGAGGCGACAAAACTTCGCTGAAGCAAATCGTGATGTTCCAAGAGACCCAGTCGGTTGACGAAACGGAAAATTCTGGGTTCGTGGTTTATCCCAATCCTTCCAACGGTCAATTCAATCTTGACCTCGGCGAAGGCCGCTGGGATGTTGAGGTTTACGACCTCACAGGGCGTGAGATTTACAGAGGCATTCACGAAGGCCATTCCGCCATCAACCTTGGCCAATGCCCGAAAGGAATGTATTTCTTGAAGGCCAAGAACCAAAGCCAAGAATTGACCACGAAACTGATGATTCAATAAGACAAACTAACAATTTTATAGGGATAATTTAACCACTAAAAAATGAAGAAAAACTTATTTTTACTCGTCGTGGCCATGCTTGCCATGCCTGCGATGTTTGCGCAAACCAAGAACGTGGCACGCGAATGTGTGCTTTTTGAACTGATGACGGGCGTTCATTGTGGCAACTGTCCTGGTGCCGAAGAAGGCATCGATGACATGCTGGCCGACGGAATGGCCATCGCCCCGGTCTGCTATCAGGACGACTATTTTTCGGAGCCGTCGCTCTACACTGACGAAATCCAGCGCCGTGTGGACTACTATCCCCATGCGGGCTGCCCGACTTTGATCGTCGACGGCATGAACAGTCTCCCTGGTGGTGGAAGCAACACTTATTATTATTACCAACCCTACTACCAGAACCGTATCGGCGTGACCAGCCCTTTTACCATTACAATGACGCTTGATGCCGTCGAAGGCGACCTTTACCGCGTCAACTGCCAAGTTGAGCAGGTGGGCGACTGCAATGGCTCTGACGTGCGTGTGTTCATCGCCCTCACGCAGGACCACTTGGCCTATTCGTGGCAGGGCATGAGCGAGCTGAACCACCTCGTCCGCGACCTCATCCCCACCGAAGAAGGTACGCCTTTCGAAGGTCCTAAGATGGACGTCATCGAGGAGTTCGAAATCCCCTATCCGCTCGAAGATTGTCATCTTGTGGCTTGGGTGCAGGATTTTGTCGGCAACAAGGAAGTCTATCAGGCCGTGACGTTTGAGACTTCGTTGGCCGATGTCGTCGAAACCGAAACGGTGACAAATGCCGTCTATCCCAACCCGTCGAACGGCACGTTCAACCTCAACCTCGGCGAAGGCCAATGGGACGTGGAAGTCTATGACCTCACAGGCCGCAAGGTGTATGAAAACCGTCACGAAAACCAGTCAGCCATCGACCTCGGCTCGTGCCAGAAAGGAATCTATTTCCTGAAGGCCAGGAACGAGAGCGAGGAAATCACGAGCAAGTTGGTGATAAGGTAAGGATTGCCGACGTTGCAAAGGAAAAGCGACCTCTTTCGGGGCCGCTTTTTTTGGATTCAGTAGTTCATCCCGAAATGCCACAGCGGAATGATGTTGTCGTAACCGTATTCGATGTTGTCTTTTGCCACGAAGCTGTCTTTCACGTTGGCAATCTGTTTCTTGCCCTTGTTTTTGCCGCCCACTTCGAAGGTCGTCCCGTCGATGTTGAAGTCGGAAACAGCCGAGGCGCAAACCTTATGGTTGACCTGCATTTGCGAGAGGAAGAAGGTCTCGCGCAGGTTGCCGCTGTCGGGCTTGCCGTCGGCGAGGGCATAGACGAGGTTGGTGTTGCCGAGATACATCTTCTCCATCTTGCCGAAGGTCTTCATGCCGTCGTCCCAATGGCGGAGCGTCATGGTCAGGTGGGTTTTCTCCATGTAGAAGCTCAGGTCGGCCACCGTGCCTCGGTCACATTCCATCGCCGCCCCGATTTTGGTGAAGTTGGGCTTGAAAGGCACGCTTTGCGAGATGATGAACAGCAACTGCTTGAGTTTCCGTGCCGTGGAGATGTTCATCTTCGCGTAGGTCGGGATGTCGTTCTCCAAGGTCAGATTGAGCACGTTGTTGAGGCGCGTCGTGTAGTCGGTCTCGGCCCAAAACGGGTAGTACCCCGACTTGATGTAGTCGTCGAACAAGGCCAAAGGTCGCTCGCCGATGGGGAAGGGCACTTCGTGGCGCAAAATGGCTTCCAACGAAACGGGAGGCAAGACGATGCCTTTCGTCATGGCAATGAACTCCCTGAACGACAACCCTTTGAGGATGTAGCAAATGATGCGGCGGCTCAAGTCGGCAGTGCCTTTGTAGAGGTCGAGGATGGACGAGCCGGTGACCACCACCTGCAATTGCGGGCAGTAGTCGTAGATCATCTTCAGCTCCGTTGACCACGACGGGTATTTGTGGATTTCGTCGATGTAGAGCCGTTGGCCGCCCTTGCGGTAGAATTCGTTGGCGGTGTCGAAGAGGCTGTGTTGGGCGAAGAACATGTTGTCGGCACTGAAATACAGTGTGTTGGCCGCGCCGTCCAATTTGATTTTCTGGAGCATGAGCGTGGTTTTCCCTACGCCGCGCTCGCCGAGGATGGCAATCATGCGGTTTTTCCAGTTGATGCGGTCGTGCAGGTAGCGCAGGAAGTCGGTCGGCGTTTCGGCCAATTTCGCGTTGAAAAGTTCATACAATTGTTCCATGATTCCTCCGATTTGTGCCGCAAAGATACGCAAATTTTTCAAATCGCGGAAAAAATCCCCCATATTTTATAAAAATCGCGGAAAAAATTCCTCGATTTTTGTATTTTTCGGGGAAATGATTCCGCGAATTTTGGTTTTCTGCAAACTTTCGGGCCTTAACGCCTAAAAATTTGGACTTATGGCCCGAAAGTCTGCAATTTTTTGGGGTGACAAGGGCGTTTTGAAGGTTCAAAACGCTTGGTGTTGTCGTTGCGTCCAAAAATATTTGGGGTTTCTTCAAAAATCTTTCCAATAAAAACCCTACCTTTGCCGCATTGTTCATCGCATAAATCTTTGCGCTTATGATATGCTTTTTCCAATCTGATAATCAAAGCATTATCGCAGTCGATACTGTAAAAGAACTTTCCGAAGAATATGTTTCGCGGCTTTCGTGGCTTTTCGGCAACGCCAAAAAAGTCGAAAAAGACACGGTGAAGGGCCATTTCGTCGGGCCGCGCCGCGAGATGATCACGCCATGGAGCACCAACGCCGTCGAAATCACCCAAAACATGGGCATCAAAGGCATTGTCCGCATCGAGGAATTCCAAAAGGTGGAGTCGAAAGACGCGCCCTACGACCCGATGCTGCAAAACCGCTACAAAGACCTCGACCAGAACGTGTTCACCGTCGACCGCAAGCCCGAACCGCTGCAATACATCGACGACATCGAGGCCTACAACCAACAGGAAGGCCTTGCCCTCAGCGCCGAGGAAATCGACTACCTGAAAGGCATATCCGCGAAGATTGGCCGCAAACTCACTGACAGCGAGGTGTATGGCTTCGCGCAGGTGAACTCCGAACACTGCCGCCACAAGATTTTCAACGGCACGTTCATCATCGACGGCAAGAAGATGCCCAACACGCTCTTCGCCCTCATCAAGCGCACCTCAAAAGAGAACCCGAACCGCCTCGTGTCGGCCTACAAGGACAATGTGGCTTTCATCCTCGGCCCCAAGGTGGAGCAGTTCGCTCCCGCCAAGCCCAACAAGCCCTCGGCCTTCCAAATCAAGCCCATCGAGACGGTGATTTCGCTGAAGGCCGAGACCCACAACTTCCCGACCACCGTCGAGCCGTTCAACGGCGCGGCCACGGGCAGCGGCGGCGAGATCCGCGACCGTTTGGCGGGTGGTCAAGGCAGTCTGCCTTTGGCGGGAACGGCCGTTTACATGACCTCATATCCGCGCACCGAGGCCGACCGCGACTGGGAAAAAGACATCGAACCGCGCAAGTGGCTGTATCAAACGCCCGATGAAATCCTCATCAAGGCCTCCAACGGAGCTTCCGACTTCGGCAACAAGTTCGGACAGCCGCTCATCAACGGCAGCCTGCTGACTTTTGAACACGCTGGTGGCGACCGAGACGGTCGCGAACCCAGTGTGATGGGCTACGACAAGGTCATCATGCTCGCGGGCGGCATCGGCTTCGCCAAGGTAAAGGATGCCAAGAAGCTCGAACCCGAAGAGGGTGACGTCATCATCGTCCTTGGTGGCGACAACTACCGCATCGGTATGGGTGGCGGCGCCGTTTCGAGCGTCGACACGGGCCAATACAGCAACGCCATCGAACTCAACGCCGTGCAGCGTGCCAACCCCGAGATGCAGAAGCGCGTGAGCAACGTCATTCGTGCCATGGCCGAAAGCGACCACAACCCCATCCGCAGTATCCACGACCACGGTGCAGGCGGCCACCTCAACTGCCTCAGCGAACTCATTGAAGACGCTGGCGGCGTGGTCTACGTCGACAACCTGCCCGTCGGCGACCCGACCTTGTCCGACAAGGAAATCATCGGCAACGAGTCGCAGGAACGCATGGGTCTGTTAGTCAACAAGAAAGACATTGCCCTCATCAAGGAGACCGCCGAGCGCGAGCGCGTCCCGTATTACGAAGTGGGTGAGGTGACTGGCGACGAGCGCCTGCGTTTCGTCCGCAAGAAGGGCAAGGCCCCCATCGACTTGGCCATCTCCGACTTCTTCGGCAGTGCGCCCAAGACGGTGCTGCACGACACGACCAAGCCTTATCATTTCAAGAAAATCAGCTATACCAAACGCGATATTCACAAATACCTTGACCGCGTGCTGCAACTCGAAGCCGTGGCCTGCAAGGACTGGCTCACCAACAAGGTGGACCGCTCCGTGACGGGTCGCGTGGCACAGCAGCAGTGCGTGGGTGAAATTCAACTGCCGTTGAGCAACCTCGGCATCAGCGCGTTGGACTACAACGGCAAGCGCGGCATCGCCACGGCCTTGGGTCACGCCCCGATTGCGGGCCTTATCGACCCAGCCGCTGCTTCGCGCCTTTCGGTCTCCGAGGCTTTGACCAACATCATTTGGACGCCGATTGAAGGTAATTTGTCTGGTATTTCGTTGAGTGCCAACTGGATGTGGCCCGCCAAACAAGAAGGCGAGACGGCAAGACTTTATGAAGCCGTGAAAGCCTTGAGCGACTATTGCGTGGCCTTGGGCATCAACGTGCCGACGGGCAAGGACAGCCTCTCGATGACGCAGAAATACCCTGACGGCGAGAAAGTTGTGGCTCCCGGAACGGTCATCATCTCCGCCGCCGGCGAGGTGTCGAACATCCGCCAGACCATCCAACCCGTGATGAAGACCGACGAAAATACGGAGCTGATTTACATCGACTTCTCGAAAGACGGTTTCGAGCTGGGTGGCAGCAGCTTCGCCCAAGCCATCGGTGCGGTCGGACAAAAGACCCCCGACGTGAAGAGCGTGCCTTATTTCAAGAAGTGCTTCAACGCCATCCAGAACCTTATCGAGCACAATTTGGTTTTGGCCGGTCACGACGTGTCGGCGGGTGGACTGATTACCACGTTGCTTGAGATGAATTTCGCTAACACGACCTACGGCATGAACCTCGACCTGAGCGCTTTCGACAAGGACGACCTCGTTTCGGTGCTGTTCTGCGAGAAGCCTTCGGTGGTCATCCAAGTCTCGAACGACGGCATCGCCAACCGAATGTTGCGTGAGTTAGGCATCAGCTTCAAGATGATTGGCAAACCGCAAGCCAAGAGGCAGGTCAATATTCTGCACGCCGACCACAACTATATTTTCGACATCGACGCGCTGCGCGACACTTGGTTCAAGTCGTCGTACCTGCTCGACCGCAAGCAAAGCGGTCCGCGCAAGGCCATGGAGCGTTTCATGAACTACAAGAAACAGTACCTGCACTATAGCTTTGGCCACAAGTTCACGGGCCTTGCCGCCGACTTGGGCATCGACCTGCACCGCCGCAAGCCTACGGGCATCAATGCCGCCATCATCCGCGAGAAAGGCTGCCAGTGCGACCGCGAAATGGCGTATGCCCTTTATCTCGCCGGCTTCGATGTGAGGGATGTCACCATGACTGACTTAGCCACGGGCCGCGAAGACCTGAAAGACGTGAATATGATTGTCTTCGTCGGCGGGTTTTCCAACTCCGACGTGCTCGGTTCGGCCAAAGGCTGGGCGGGTGCCTTCCTTTATAATAAGAAAGCCAAAAAAGCCTTGGATGACTTCTATGCTCGCGAAGATACGTTGAGTCTTGGCGTGTGCAACGGCTGCCAGCTGATGATGGAACTCGGCCTGCTCTATCCCGACCACGAGGAACACCCCGTGATGATGCACAACGACTCGCACAAGTTCGAGTCAGGCTTCCTCAACGTGGAGATTGCCCAAAACGAGAGCGTGATGCTCAAGTCGCTGTCGGGTAGAAGATTAGGCGTGTGGATTGCCCACGGTGAGGGCCGTTTCTACTTCCCCTGCTATCGCGACAAGTACAAGATCGTGATGACCTACGGCCAAGACGAATATCCGGGCAATCCCAACGGCAGCGATTGGTCGACGGCGGCGGTCTGCTCCAACGACGGACGCCACTTGGCCATGATGCCCCACCTCGAAAGAGCCTTCCTGCCCTGGCAGTGGGCCTTCTATCCCGACGATCGCAAGAACGACGAGGTGTCGCCTTGGATGGAGGCTTTCGTGAATGCGCGGAAGTGGGTGGAGGAGAATAGGAAGTAAATGTAGTTGCTTGAAAAGGTGCAAAATCACCTGCCAAAACACCTTGAAAAGGTGCAAAACTCGGTATGAATTTACCTTGAAAAGGTGCAAAAAGTGATAATAAAGTTGCTTGAAAAGGTGCAAAAGTTGTATCTTTGCCGCCGTTATGAGACGGAAAGTTTACGATAAGTTGTTGAAATGGAAGCATGAAGACCAAGGCAAAGTGGCCATCTTGCTTGATGGTGCGCGTCGTGTAGGGAAAAGCTATATAGCCCGCGAGTTTGCCAAGGAATATAAATCCTCCATTTTCGTGGATTTCAGTGATATGTCGCAGCAACTGCGGCAGATATTCGACGAATACCTTCACGACCGCGATGAGCTGTTTGTCCAGCTCCAGCTGTATTATCATGTGTCGTTGCATGAGCGCAATTCGCTGATTGTATTCGATGAGGTTCAGGAGTATCCGCAGGCGCGTGCCGCTATCAAGCATTTGGTCGCCGATGGACGTTATGACTATATCGAGACGGGCTCGTTGGTTTCCATCAACAAGAATGTCAAGGACATACTCATTCCCTCTGAGGAACGACGCATCAAAATGTATCCGATGGATTTCGAGGAATTCCTTTGGGCATTGGGGGATGAGATGACGATGCCTTTTATCAAGGACTGCTTTGTGAAAAAGAAGCCGCTTGGCCCCATTCACAAGAAAACGATGGACTATTTTCGGAAATATTTGCTGGTGGGCGGTATGCCGCAAGCGGTGAAAAGTTTCGTTGAGTATAGGGATTTCCGAAAGGTGGATCGCGAGAAACGCATGATTCTTGACCTGTATCGTCAGGACATCGAAAAACATGCCGACCGCCTTGAAAAGAAAGTGAAAAGCATCTTCGACACGATTCCAGCCGAATTGCAGCGGCATGAGAAGAAATTCCGATTGGCCGACTTGGGGAAGAATGCCAAGTTTCGAAGCTATGAATCGAGTTTCGTTTGGCTTGACGAAGCGCGTGTGGTGAATCTTTGCTTTGCCACTACCGAACCTAATGTTGGCTTGGGTTTGAAGTTGGACAACATGCGTGTCAAATGCTATTTTGCCGACACGGGTTTGCTCGTTTCACATGCTTTCAATGAAAACGAGTTGATGGACAACAATTTGTATCAGAAGTTGTTGCTCGACAAGTTGGAGGTCAACAAGGGAATGTTGGTTGAGAATATTGTGGCGCAGATGTTGGTAGCGGCAGGCCATAAGTTGTATTTCTACAGCAATTCCTCCCGTGATGATGCCGAGGAAAGAATGGAAATAGACTTCCTCGTCAGAAAGCCGCAAATCACGTCACGTCACAACATCTCGCCAATCGAGGTGAAGTCCGGGTCGGGTTATAGCCTTTCTTCGCTTACGAAGTGCATCAACAAATACGGGCAACATCTGTCGACCCCCTATATCCTACATTCGGCTGACTATAAGGAAGAAAACGGCTTGACCTACTTGCCGCTATACATGACACCGTTGCTTTAGAGGTTGAGAGCTGCTTTTTCGCTCTTCGCTTGGATATTCGGGAAAAATTGTAATTTTGCAAGGTCAAAACAAATGGGAATAGATTTATGCCAACAATCTACGAATACTTTGGAATTGTCTTCAAGTTCTTCTCTGATGAACACGAACCCATTCATGTGCATGTTCAACACAATGGTGGCGAGGCTGTATTTGAGTTGATACTTGAAAATGGGCAATTGTCCGAAATCAGGCAAAGGAAGCAAAAAGGTCTCGCTCTTTCGGAAAAAGATTTGAGAACGGCGCGGGAGTTCGTCGAAAAGTATGCCCACAACATTGTTGAAAAATGGGTGAACTTCTTCATCTACAGAAAAAAGATTCGTATCACGAAGATAACCAAAAGATTATGACGGTCGATTATGTAACAATAGTGAGTTTCGTGTGCCACGATGACATTACCGTTGACTTGGTGTTTAGCGATGGCACTCATCAGCATGTGGATGTTGGGGCTTTCATTCGCAAACATCCGCATCCGCAATACGACAAATATCTGAAACCATCGAATTTCCGCAAATGCAGGCTTGAATATGGTAATGTCTGTTGGGGTAATGACTTGGAGTTCCACCTCGAAGACCTATATGAGAACGCCATTTTTGCTTGAAAGTTCTTTATCTCAACTTTCCAATGCATTATTTGTTTTTCGTCTCGCGCTTGGCAATTCCGAAAAAGTTGTAATTTTGTAAATCAATATACTGAAAGATAGGTCATGGCCATTGACGACATAAGAAAACTTGTTTCAAACGACGAAACCCGCCAAGTTGAGTTGAAGAAATCGACGGGCGAGTTGAAGGATGCCATGCATTCGGCATGCGCTTTTTTGAATACCGATGGCGGATGGCTTATCTTTGGCATCACGCCTAATTCGCTGAAAGTGGTGGGTCAGGAGGTGACGGAAAATACACGTCGCGAGTTGGCCCAAGCCTTGGCGGGATTGGAGCCTGCCGTGGATGTTCGCGTGGAGTATGTAGACGTACCCGACCGTCCTGGGATGCAAGTGATTGCCCTTGGCTTTGATGCTTGGGTGTGGGGAAAAGAGCCTTTCACATTTCATGGTCGGCCTTATTATCGTGAGGAGAGCACGACCCAAGTGATGCCTCGCGATATGTATGATGAGCGTTTGCGGGCAAGCAAGCCCCATCTGTTTGCATGGGAAAGGCAGCCCGCCGATGGATTGAAATTGGAGGACTTGAACCAAGAACTTATTAGGGGAGCGGTGCGTTTGGGTGTTGAGATGGGGCGTATGTCGGAAATGGCATTTACAGAGCCTGTTGACAAGATACTGAAAAAGTGGCGCTTGCTTGATAATGGTGTTCCCAACAATACCGCCGCAATGCTTTTCACCAATAATACTTACGATTATCCTCAATTTATTCTGCGATTGGCTCGTTTTCGTGGCATTGACAAGAATGAGTTTATTGATAACCAACGAATTGAAGGTAACTTCTTTGTTTTGTTGGATGCTGGAATGTCGTTCTTTTTCAAACACCTTTCGTTGAGCGGAAAAATCGTTGGATTCAAGCGCGAGGAGCATTTGGAAATCCCTTCTGAGGCTTTGCGCGAGGCTTTGATTAATGCTTTGTGCCATAGGCAGTATGAGAAATATAATCTCACTATTGGCATCGCCATCTACGACGACCGAATTGAGATCGAGAACCCAGGAATGTTTCCGCCACAGATTACGCTATCGAACATCAAGGAGCCTCATGGCTCTTATCCATATAATCCGCTCATTGCTGAGGTGTTGTATAAGACTTCCTATCTTGAGAGTTGGGGTTCGGGCGTGAAACGTATCGTTGACGCTTGCAGGAAACAGAATGTCCCAGATCCTGAATGGAGCGTGAGAGGAGGATTTGTCATTGTCACTTTCCGTAGAGGTACACAGACAAGCAACCTAACTGATGACCGAAAAGATGACAAGGAGGTGATAGAAAAGGTGACAGAAAACACAGAGAAGGTGATAGAGAAGGTGATAGAAAAAGCCAATATTTTGGGAGAAAGGTTGACAGAAAGCAAGATAAAAATACTTCAATTGGTGATAGAAAATCCTCAAATTTCGAAGTTGGTAATATCTAAAACGATAGGTATCAGTCCAAATTCTGTGTCACGGAATATTGAAGCCATGCGCGACAAATATATCCGTCGCGTTGGCCCTGATAAAGGTGGTTTTTGGGAAGTTATTATATAAATCAAATCAATTATTGGAATAATGCCCAAAGAAAAAATAAACAAAACCAACGCTTGCCGCATTCTCGACCAAAGGAAGGTGGCTTATGAATTGATTCCTTACGAGGTGGACGAGAACGACCTCGGGGCGCAGCATATCGCCGACCAATTGGGCGAGGACATCGACCAAGTGTTCAAGACCTTGGTGCTGAAAGGCGACAAGATCGGTTATTTCGTCTGCGTCATTCCAGGGAACGACGAACTCGACCTCAAAAAGACCGCCAAGGCTACGGGAAACAAAAGTTGCGACCTCATCCCGATGAAGGAGCTGCTGCCGCTGACGGGCTACATCCGTGGCGGCTGCTCGCCCGTGGGGATGAAGAAACAGTTCCCGACCTTCATCCATGAGACCTGCGAACTGTTTGATTACATTTATGTTAGCGCGGGCATGCGCGGCTTGCAGTTCAAGCTCAACCCGCAGGACTTGATTCAAGTCGTCGGGATGACCGTGGCCGACCTGACGCAGTGAGAAGCCGCTCAATGGCTAATGTATCCTAATTCCTTGTCCAACTGCGGAATGCGAATGTCCAAATACTGGAGCATGATGTCGAGTTCTTCCTTGTAACCTTTGGCATCGTAATAGCCGATGCCGTCGACAGGCCATTTTTCGAAGTTGCGCTCCACTTCGTTTCGGATGGCTTTGTCATTCGCCTCAATCATTTCCTTGATGTGCTTCTTGCTGAAGATCCCCGACTCGCGCAATGCTTTGTAGCGCTGTTTCAGTTGGTCGTTATAATTTAGGTAAGGGTTGTTCTGCAACCTGTTCAGTATCAGGCACCTGTCGAAATTGGGTAGGCTTTCCGTCATTTTCAGTTCGCCTTCACAGTCGCGGCCAAAGGAATCGTCGTAGTCCCAAATGGCCAGTCGGAAAGGGGTGAAGCTGTCGCGTTTGTAGAGGTAGAAGTTCTTCATCACGCCGTCGCCGTTGTTGGTGAACATGAGCAGCAGGTGCCAGTCGATGATGTTCTCCAAATCGAAAACCATGCCGATTTCGTGGGCAAAAGTGCTGTCGTCGGCATGAATCATGAACTGCATGACGTTTTCGAGGTACCAGTTCCTGTCCTCTTCCTCGATGTCGGGGAAGTTTTGCTGGAAGTAGTTGCCAGGTTCCTGCACCCATTCAAGCCGGTTTTCGCCGAAAAACACGGGCGGATCCTTGAAAATCATGGCGAGGCTGTCTTTCTTGTCGAGTCCGAGCGAGCCAGGGTTAAGCTTTTGCATGAGCACGTAGAGGCCGAAATATCTCTGGTTCAACATGACGTTGACATAGGCGCATTGGGCAGCGCGGTTTTTTTCGGGATTCATCTCCCTGAACAAGTCAAAACACAATTTGTGGCGCATCATCGTCTTGTCGATGTAATTGGCGTTCAGGACATAGGCGCGTTGCGAGGGAAGTCCAGCCAACGACCGTTGGTGTGCCATCTTGAACGTGAACGAATGTTTCGGAAAGCCGCTCGAGATTCCGCCGCGGCATCTGATCCTGGCACTTTCCGTGAACTGCACTTCGCCGTCGGAATAGCCTATCTCGCAGGGGAGCTTTTCTCCGAAAGAGAAGGTCTCGGCGATGATTTCGATGGTTGGCAGGGGTCGTGTGCGCTCGCACGACAATAGCGAAACCAAACTCAGAATGACAATTGGAATAACCATCGGATATCGGGGCTTTTTCATAAGGGTGTTGTTAAGTTTTGGCAAAAGTACATTTTTTTTGAAAACGGCAAAACGGGTTTCTAACTATTTAGTAATTTTGCAGACCAATTGTTTTGAATCATGCTAAATAAAGAAAATGTCATAGAAGTCCTGAAGGACGTGATTTATTTCCCCAAAGGGGATAACATAGTGGCTTTGAATATGGTTGACAATCTGATGGTTAAAGACAATGCCATCCGCTTCGACCTTGTCATGGAGCACGCCAACGACCCGAAAAACGACATCCTCGTGAACGGCGCCAAGCGCACGCTGACCGAGGTTTTCGGCGACGTCGAAATCGAAATCAAGGTGGTGGAGGAGAAGACCGCCCTCTCGAAGGTGAAGCACATCATCGCTGTGGCCTCGGGCAAGGGCGGTGTCGGCAAATCGACGGTGGCGGCCAACTTGGCCATCGCTTTGGCACGCGCCAACCAGCGTGTGGGTCTCATCGATGCCGACATTTATGGCCCTTCGGTGCCGATGATGTTCGGTACGACCAATGAGCGTCCGGCTGCTTTCGAGAAAGACGGCAAGGCCGTGATGATGCCCATTGAGAAGTATGGTATCAAGTTGTTGAGTATCGGCTATTTCGTTGATGCCGACCGTCCGCTCATCTGGCGCGGCCCCATGGCCACCAGCGCCCTCAACCAGCTGATGAACGACACCCTCTGGGGCGAACTCGACTATATGGTGGTTGACATGCCTCCCGGGACGGGCGACATCCAGCTGACGTTGGCTCAGCAATATAACGTGTCGGGTGCGCTCATCGTGACCACGCCGCAGAAGGTGGCTTTCGCCGACGTGCTTCGCGCCGCCAATATGTTCAAGGAAGAAGCCCTGCAAATCCCGATCTACGGCTTGGTGGAAAACATGGCCTACTTCACGCCTACCGACATGCCCGACAAGAAATACTACATCTTCGGCAAGGAGACGGGCCAGCAGTTTGCCGACCAACTCGGAGTGCCGCTCCTTGGCCAGATTCCGATTACGGAGAAGATTGCCGAATGTGGCGACGCCGGCGTGCCTTTGGCCTTGGATGCCGACTCGCCCGTGACGAAGGCCTTCGACAAGATAGCGATGGAAATAATAAACATGAAATAATTGGCACGTAGAATACGCGGAACTATGGGAAGCACAAAGAGACCCCAAACTAAGCGTCCGGCAGGTTCTGCGATTTCTGCGGATTCTGCGTGAGAAAAGAAACAGGATATGGATAAAGACACAATACAACGCAAAGTTAAGAACGTCCTCGAGCAGGTGCGTCCCTACCTCCAGCAAGATGGCGGCGACGTCAACTTCGTGGAACTCACCGACGACAACACCGTCATCGTGGAACTGACGGGCGCTTGCGGCAACTGCCCGCACAGCAAAATGACCCTCAAAAACGGCATCGAATCCGTGATGAAAAAGGTCATCCCCGAAGTCAGTGCAGTCGAACAAGTGGAAACACTGGATTTATAAATGAAAGGAACTACGAATTGGACGAATTAAACGAATATTATCTAGAATTATGCAGCCGTGGCTGCAAATTTGACGAATTTGGGAAACGTCGGAACTTATTCGTATCAATTCGGACGCTTGCGTCCCAAATTCTTCGAAACAATTCGCACAATTCGTGTAATTCGTAGTTAAACAAATGACAAACAACTAATTAAATGTTTAATATAAACCAAACGAAAATGAAAAAAGTTCTATTCTCATTAGTGGCCATGCTGCTTGCAGTCGGCGGCATCGCGCAAACGACCTACACCATGGTCAACTCGGCCTCGCAGCTTGAGCCTGGCCAGTACATCTTGGTTGGCTACGACAACGACGGCCAAGCCTTCGTTATGGGCTACCAGAAATCCAACAACCGCCATGCCATCGCCATCGACGAGGCTGCTGGTGTCATCACGGCTACCGTGGCCACTGACCCCGCCTCGCAAGAAGATCCTTTTGAGTTCACCCTTGACGGTGGCCCAGGTGCTTGGACGCTCTACGACGCCCTCAACGACGGTTATCTGTATGCTGCTGGTGGTGGCAACTATCTGCGCACCCAAAGCACGCTCGACGACAAAGGTCGTTGGACTATCACCGATGGTGACGAAGGTGGCATGGTGCCCGTCAGCAATGGCGGTGTTGAGCAATGCTACATGCGCTACAACATCACTTCGACCTTGTTCGGCTGCTATAAGGAGTCGTCGAATGTGGCTGCCCCTGTTTATTTCTTCAAGGCAGGCGGCGCTGCCCAGCCCGACCCGGAGCCGAGCAACTATCCCACCAATTTCATGGCTGTGGTAGAAGAAGTTAGCGTCACCCTCACCTGGAGCGATGCCACGGGTGCACAACTGCCCTCAAGGTATTTGGTGCTGGCCTCCACGGGCAACATCACCGTTCCCACCGACGGTACTCCCGTCGCCGATGGCGCATTGGCCAAAAACGTGGCTTACGGCTCGCAAACCGTGACGTTCAGCGGCTTGCAAGGTGGAACTACCTATCATTTCGGCATCTTCCCCTACACCAACAGCGGCGCCAACATCGACTACAAGACCGATGGCAGCTACCCAACGGTCACTGTTACAACTGAAAACATTGAATATCTGTTGTTTGAAGACTTCGATGAAGACCTCGGCGTGTTCACTGCTTACGACATGTACGGCGATCAGAGCTGGCATCAAGCCTCATACCAGGGAACGACTTATGCTGTTTGCAACGGCTATGCCAATCAGGTTTATAACGAAAATACCGACTGGCTTATTAGCCCTAAATTGCAGACAGGATTTATGGATCTTTGGGTTGAGTTCCGCACGGCTATGAAGTTTGATGGAGATCATATTGGCGTTGCGGTTTCCTTCGATTATGATGGCCAAAGTGATCCCTTGGATTACACTTGGTACAGCATTACGGATTATTTCAACTTCTCACAAGGCAACTACGAATGGGTTGAGTCTGGCGCTTTCAATGTGTTTGAGGAATTCTATGATTACAATCCTTGGGGTGGCTTCTATTTGGCTTTCATTTACACGAGCACGAACGAGGCTGCCTCTTCATGGGAAATCGACTATGTGAAGGCCTACACTTATCAAACTGAAGGCGTTAACGAAAATGTTGGACAAACCGTCGGCCTCTATCCCAACCCCGCCCGCGAGCAGGTTTCGTTCATGCTTGAAAACGATGCCCAAGTGAGCGTCTACGACATGACGGGTCGCATGGTGAGCACGACCGACTGCATGGCCGGCCAAGCCCAAATCAACGTCAGCGAACTGGTGAATGGCGTTTATTTCGTCAACTTCCGTTTCGCTGACGGCACCACGACTGTCTCCAAGTTTGTGAAGTATTGATTCAATTCCCCCTGCCCCCCTTAAAAGGGGGACGCGCAAAGCGGCGCAAAACAAGCGTCCAGTAGGCGTCCCCCTCTTGAGGGGGTGCCCGAAGGGCGGGGGAGTCAAAACGCTCCCAAGCCGAAGGGCGGGGGCAAACAACTCCCAATCCTTGAAAAACCATCTCCTCATAGCATTCCTCTTCCTCTCCTGCTTCGCTTCGGCCCAGCAGGTCGAGCCGGTGCGCTATGAGGTGAGCCGTTGGAACAAGGAGCAAGGCTGCCACTTCGAGCCGTTTGGAGCGCAAGGTGGCCTGATTTGCATTGAAACGGAAAAAACCGACAAGGAGAAGCACCGCCTCTGGCAGTTCTCTTGTTTGGATAGCAGCCTTTACGAGACCCGCAGCGACCTCATACCCTTGCCCGAAAAAATGGCTTTCTTCGCCTCGGCCAGCGACAAAGGTTTTGCCAGTTTCCTATTCGTCAACGACGGCAACAAAAAAGTATCGGATTCGCTTGATTTTCTTGTGGTTGCCTTCGATAGGCAGGAAAACTCCTATCGGACTTTCTGGGATAAGTGGCCCGAAAAGACGGTGCCGCTCGCCGTCAATGTGGTCGATGGCACGATGATGCTCGCCATGAACAGCAAAAGCGGCAACGGCTGCTTGCGCTTCTACGATTTGGGCAGCGACCAAAACCGCGAGGTAACGCCCACCCAGTCAGAAAGTTTCATCTTGTTCCAGACGGCATCGTTCCAAGAGGAGCATTGTTTTGTTGTGGCGGCCAAGGAGTTTGAGAACAAACGCTTCGTTTCGACTTCGTTCCTCGTTTATTCCCCATCGGGTACCTTGCGAAGTTCTTGTCGCTACGACAACATCCCTAACGCCACTTTGGGTCGCATGGGTTTCCGCTTCGATGAAAGCCAAAACCTTGTCGTCATCGGCACTTTGGAGCGTGAAACGGGGCGAAAAGTCAAGCTCGAAGGCCTGACAGAGGACTTCGATAAGGAGAGTGTCGGCGTGGTGTGGATGAAGTGTGCCGCAGGCACTCCCGAAAGCCGCGTGTTCCTCTTCAAGGACATGCCCGAAATCGAATATGCGTTGACCTCATCAGACCGCGTCAGGGTGAGGGAGGAAAGGCTGCGGAAGCAAAAGAACGAAAACATCGCCAAAGGCGAAATCGCCTTCCAGTTTCTCACGCCCCGCCTGACCGATTTCGGCGACTTGACCGTGTTTGCAGCCGAGGCTTTCATGCCTTATTACCACACCGAAACGCGTACGAGCTATGGCTATTACGGCTACTATGGCGGCTATCCCTACACCTACACCGTGTTCGATGGCTATGACTTCTTCAGCGAGATCTTGTTGGCCTTCGACAAGGAGGGCCGTCTGAAATGGCAAAGTTCCGTGAAGTTCGACAATGAGCTGACCTACGACCTTTACCCCCACGCCACCGAAGGTGCCTGCTTTGGCGAGTTTGTCGTGGCGTCGCCCTACCGAAACAAGTTGCGTTTCACCGCTTTCGATGCCTCTGGCTCACCTTTGATGGGACAGCAGGAGGAAAAGCTTGAAGCCATTCACGGCGCTGATTATGTGGAAGATGAGTATTTTGCCCAAATCGCGCCTTGGTATGGGAGCCGGTTCCTCGTCTTCGGGTCGCAAATCATACAAAACAGCACCCAACCCAAGCAGAGACGGACGGTTTTTTACCTGCATAAAGTGCAATACGACTGAGCCATGTTAGGAAGTTACTTGAAATACTTGTTGCAGCGCAAAACCAAATACTCGGTCCATTCGCCCTTTGTGTATGACTTCATGACCAAGGTGTTGTACGACCAAGGCTCCAATACCGACTATGACACCATATTGAGAATCAGTCGCTTGCTTGATGGAAAGCGGTTTGCTACGCGCTCTCATCGCAAGGAGGCACGGTTGCTCTATCGTTTGGTGAACTACCTTGAACCGGAAGCGGTGGTTTCGTTCGGCACGCTTTCGGCGCTCAACACGACGGCATTCGCTCTGGGCAACTTGCAGACGAAGGTCTATCTCGACCATTCAGCCGACTTCCTCGAAACGATGAACTCGATGGGGGTGGTCAACGTGAACTTGCTGCGGCGCGACAAGCCCGAGCAGGAGCAATTGGAACGCCTGAGCCTCGACTTCGTTTTCTTCGGCCTGAACGACTTTGGCGAAGACACGTGGAACAAACTGGAGGAAGCCTACGCCCAGGCCAACGAAGAAACAGTCCTCATCTTCGAGGGCATCCACCATTCAAGAGCCACTGAAAACGCTTGGGAAGCTATCATCGCCGACGAGGACATAACACTCAGCATGGACTTGTACAGCGTGGGTATCGTTTTCTTCCGCGAAGGCATTGAGAAACAAGATTTTGTGTTACGTTATTAAGGAACTACGAATTACACTAATTATACGAATATACTTGTGAATCGAGCGGACAAGTCCGCAAATGAATACGAATTTGTGTCGGTAATTCGTAAAATAGGATGCTTGCATCCCAATAAATTCTCAACAAATTCGTTTCATTCGTAAAATTCGTAGTTAAATTGCTGAGTTATGAAAAATGTTACTTATACCAAAACTGGCGACGAAGGCAAGACCTCATTGATAGGCGGCTTGCGCGTCGCGAAATTTGACGATAGACTAGAGGCCTATGGCACCGTCGATGAGCTGAGCGCCTTCATTGGCGTGCTTTACGACCAAGACGGCGTCACCACTGAGATGAAAGCCGTTTTGGACACAGTGCAAAGCAAACTGTTCACCATCGAGTCGCACTTCGCCTTGGACGAGAACTCCGAAGTGAAGAAGATGATTCCCGTTTTGACAGCCGATGATGTGGCCTATTTGGAGCACGAAATCGACATGATGAACGAGCAATTGCCCGAGCTGAAATCGTTCATCATACCAGGCGGCAACCTCAAGGCGAGCCATGCCCACGTGTGCCGCACAGTGTGCCGGCGGGCCGAGCGCCAGGGCTGGCGTTTGGCCTCACAACATCCAATCGATTCGCTTGATTTGAAATACCTCAACCGATTGTCGGATTACTTCTTCGTTTTGGCAAGATTTTTTGGCTTTTTAGATAAGGTTGGTGAAAACAATTGGGAATCAACGAAATAAAAAATCGTTATTTTTACAAAAAAAGTCCTTGTTAGTTTGAAAAATACTTGTACTTTTGCGCGCTCAAATTAAAACGAAATAGCACATGTATTGGACACTTGAATTAGCCTCAAAATTGGAAGACGCCCCGTGGCCAGCCACCCGCGACGAACTGTTGGACTGGGCTTTGCGCACTGGAGCACAAGATGAGATCATAGAGAACCTTCAGGAAATCGAGGACGAAGGCGAGATATACGAACGCATCGAAGACCTTTGGCCCGACTACCCATCGAAGGACGACTTCTTCTTCAATGAAGATGAGTATTAAACTGATAATCAACTGATTATCAATAAATTAAAAAGGCTGTTAGGTTAACTAACGGCCTTTTTTTATGCTTAAAACAGCATATTTCGGGCTATTTTGGAAGAATAAGTTAACCTAAAGTTGTACCTAATTATTCCTTTTTTTCTAAAGAAGAAGTATAGTAAGGTTTTTTTGATATAAGATATTGGAAATTAGGAGGATATGTTGATGTGGTTGGGTTAACTTATTTTCTGGAAAAGATATTGAAAAGCACATGAGGTTTCTCTTCTCAGTAGTATTATTCGAGTCCATATTCGACCCGTATCGCTTTCTCTTGTGTTTGGTATGTTACCATCCAGCTTTTTCGAGATACTATAATATGGATTGTTTTTTGTATTATCTTTGCAATCTAAAAAGTTATCATGGTTATGGAAGACAAATTCAATTCAAAGCCAATGGAAGATGCTGAACTTTATTTCGTTAACAAGTATCTCGTTAGGAACAAATACGGGGTGTGGTTTGGCAATCCGGTGTTTGACGAAGAGCAAGTAAAGGCCGCAGTGGAAACAGAAATACTACCAGCTGCATTGCAAGGAAACAGAGGAGCCGTGCAGTGTTTACTGACAATGAATGGCGATGCAGTGGATGAAGCGTTTGAAAAGATACAAGACCAGATTGAAAAGTTGGCCGAAGAGGGCGATCTGCACTGCCAGTGTTATATCGCAAATGAGCTTAGTAGCTTTTATAATGAATGGGGCGTTTTGAACGAAGAGCATGACAACGGAAAGAAGTTGGTAAGGTATTTAAAGAACGTGGCAGAGAACCATGATGAAGATGTTGAAAGAGAGAGAGCCAGGGTTTTATTGTGGATGGCTTTCAGTAATGGGTATGGGGTAAAAAAAGACCCTGAAGAGGCTGCCAAATGGTTTGATTACAGCGAAGATAATTTTCAGGCTTTTTTGGATCGTCTTGTTCGTGAAGGAAACGATCGTTCAGTAGTTTCATAAAGAAATACAACGACTCGTAACTTATTATAAAGACCTTCCATCGCGGAAGACCTTTTTTATTGGTTGAAATTGAACGCCACCCTTCTCCCCAACAACATACATCGCGGATTTCAATACATCGTCTTTGTCGGTCAGATTATCGACATAAAGAGGTTTGCCCATAATGAAGTGCTTGCATAAAAACGTGTCGCCGACCTGCCATTTCGAGTTTTCCGTTTCGATGATTTCAAACACATGATTGCCAAGATATTTCAAGATGCTTTTTCGGTTAGGTCGCCAAGCGATTTGGAGTGTGTCGCCGATTTGCAAATCGTCCGCGTTGATTTGCTCGCCCTTGAAGTCGCCCGAACCGTTGCCTTCCAAGAGACGCAGATGCTCAAGGTAGGCGTTCCAATTGTCATAGCCGAGATATTTCGTCAGTATGTCTAACGTGTAGAGCCTTATGGTAGAGTCGGTGTCGGTTTTGTCATAGCCAAACAAGCGCTTCAGCGTTTTCGCATTAATGACCGCCTGCGGCAGTTTCTTTTTGATGTTGGTTTCGAGGGTGTCGAAATCCTGTGGTGACAATTCCTTGTCGTGAAAACCAGCATGTCTTCGTATGTCATCACGCAGGTTGTCAAGCTCTTTCGTGTTTCTTGGGACTGAAGTCTTTGCCATGGGTCTTGTTTGGTTTGGACTGACAAAAATACGATAATCTGTTGGAAGTGGAGAGAGTTTTCTATTTTTGCATCCGTTATCCGCCAAAAAATGGAAGAGAGTTTCACTTCGGGATCGTTCGGGGAAATGGAAGAAAGTTTTTCCAAATTCCATGATTATCAGCGGATGCCATTCCAAGGGGCGGGCTATAGTGTGTTATATACGGTGCTGAGCGGGGAGCGCAAACTGTTTCTGAAGGCCTTGAACCAGGAGCAGGGAGCTTCGGCGGAGCATCTTGCGAGGTTGCGGCGTGAATACAGGATTCTTGAACAACTGTATGGCAATGAGCATGTTGTAAGGTGTGTTGGCTGGCGAGAAGATGCCAAGGTGGGGCCTTGTATCGTCATGGAATACGTGGACGGCGAGACTTTGACCGACTATCTGAAAACCAATCCTTCAAACAAAGAGAAGAAACGTGTTCTGAATGAATTGCTTGACGCTTTGGCTTATATCCACAAGCACCAAATTGTACACAACGATTTGAAGCCAGGGAATATTCTCATCACCCGCAACGGACGCAATGTCAAATTGATAGACTTCGGCTATGCCGACAGCGATTCCCATCTTGACAAGGCCACAGGAGGCACGAAAGCCTTTGCCGCTCCCGAATTGACCCGTCGGGAAACAACTAGTGTTGCGAGCGACATTTATTCCTTGGGCTTTATTATTAAGTTGCTGTTTCCGAACCGTTATGGTTGGGTTGTTCGTAAATGTCAACGAAAGGAGGCTGCAAAACGATATCATCGAATTTCGGAAATAGGCAAGGCCATTTGGCGGCGTGAGATTGGTATATGGCTGGCTTTGGTTGCTTTGGCTATGGCTTTGATTGTTTTGGGTTGGCCAAAGAAAATGGTTGAAGAGGTTTCGGCTCCAGCACAAATAGAGCCTGTTCCACAAGTTGTTACGGTTCCCGACACGGTAGTTATTGTTAAAGAGCAGCGTGATACGATTGTGATGGAACAATCCAATCCTGTAATGCAAAGTCGCACAAAAACCAAAGTGAAGCCTGTTGTTAGCAATCCCGTAGGCGTGCTGAATTTGGATTCCATACACCAAGCCTATCAGGTTTTATATAGCAGGTTTGAAAAGGAAATCCAAGATGGGATGAAAAGCGGTGAAATCGCATATTGGGACTATGGAGAGATTTATAAAGACCGTTTTGCGTTGGAAATGGAAGAATTACACAATTCGATGAGGCCAATGGATTTGGCTGTTCAAGCCCAATTTGAAATGGATTTCAAAATGGTTTCAGAAAAATTAGTCTCCAAATTGGCTGGATTATATGCTAACAAGTTACCTTCCATTGGTTGGATTGGTCAGGACAATCCAAGGAAGGCCGATTCGCTGCGAATAGAATGTCAACGGTTTTATTTCAGAATGAATAGGGACTTGTTTGATGAGAAACTGCCGCACGAAAAATAAACAAGTACCGAAAAGTACCACACCTTATATTATTAAAACCTCTACTTTTGCCCTCGGATAGCAGTGCTGGTGGTTTTGCTGGAAAAATGTGCAAGAATTGTTGCAAAAGCGAAATATTTGTATATTTGCGGCATTATTATCGGTAGCGATACCGTCTGTCTGAAAGTGAGAATCTCGCAAATTTGAACGAAGTAAGACGGAAGAGAGTGCGCTGCGTGCCCATAAAGCACGCACTGCTTTCCATATCTTTACTTCGGGCATGCGAGAGCCTTCACTTCAAGATAGGATTGGGGTGCGGGCTTTTTTTGTTGTCTTCTTCCCCAACGCGAACGATGCAGCGGAAGCCGAAAAGCTTTTAGAGTAGGCAGAAATAAAAAGAAAAAGGAGAATGCCGAAAATCCTTCAAAGAGTAGGCAAGTTTTAAAATCTTAACAAAATGAAAGAGTTTAAGAAAGTCGAAATGATTGCAAAGAACCTTCCTACTGGTTCTTATGCTGCTGGTTGCCCTCCGCAAGAACGTGGACAAGGTAGCACGGGCAAGTATTCTTGCATTAATTGCGAGCGTACGATGTAAATCAGCAAGAGCGAGGAAGCCCATGGGCTTCCTCCTTTAGCAATGTAAGTAAACCAATAGTAAAGTTTAATCAAAAGAGAAAAAATGAGTTACACGATTTCGCAAAACCAATTCGACGGGAACTTCCCCCTAAATCCTTATGCATCTGTAAATGTTTACGATGAGCACATGAAACAAATGGCCATTCTGATAATAGAAGATAAAGCAGTTAAAGCGATACATGTTGTTAATGTGAATTGTAGTGTAGATAAGGTCGTTGAAGCCGTTGGGCAATCAAACGAGTTGACCATAGAATGTTCTTATTTAGTAGTAAACTTATGCAGGTCCGTCAATCAATAAATGCATACATCCGTACTACGGACAGATACGGATATATCACCAATCAGCTTACTCGACACGACCGTTCATATAACGAGACGGGTGCTGATTATCTGAAACAAATCAGTCGTGAGCCACAAAATGTGGAAGACATCGTCGACCGATTGATGCAGGTGTATGCCAATGCAAACCGCGATGAGCTAAGGGAAGATTTCATAGGCTTTATCACCGATTTGGCCGCTGACCATTTCCTTGTGATAGGCGAAACGGTTGAAGAGTTGGATGCCAACGACCAGTCTTTCACATACGCAGTGGACAATCCCAAGACCTTTGCCGTGGATTTCACGCAAGAGACAAAGGAGAAGGTAAGCGAAAACACACAAGATTTCTTTCTTGAAGAAATACAAGGAAGGCCACTTATTTCCAACTTGCAGTTTGAGTTGAGCAGCCGTTGCAACGAGCGTTGCATTCACTGCTACATTCCCAATGGCAAGAAGAACAAAGGCTTCGACATGCCTTTGGAGAAAGTGAAAAGCATCCTTGACGAGTTTGCCGATATGGGAGGTCTGCATGTCACCCTCTCTGGCGGCGAGGCGTTTCTGCACAAAGACTTGATGGAGATTTGTCGCTACTGTCGTGAGAAGGACTTGAAAATATCCATCCTTTCCAACCTTATTTCGCTGAAGGAAGAACAAATCCCCACCTTGAAAGAAGTAAACTTGTCATTAATTCAGACTTCGTTGTACTCAATGGATCCTGCAATTCATGACTTTATCACTACTGTGCCAGGCTCACATGCCAAGACAAAAGCGGCTATTGAACTGCTGGTGAAAAACGACATTCCTGTGCAGATTTCCTGCCCCATTATGAAGGCCAACCGTAAAGGTTATGCTGAAGTGTTGGAATATGCAAAAGGCTTGAAGATAAAGGCACAGACAGACTATATTATGATGGCTCAAGCAGACTTCGACACCAACAACCTTGCCAACCGCATTTCCATTGAGGAGACGGAGGAATTGCTTCGCGACATCATTGAACACGACATTGATTATAAAAAAATGGTGGAAGAGAAGCCTCCCGTAAGCGACTTTATCGCTTTCGATTTGGAACGCTACAAGAAGCAACCCGTGTGTGGTGTGGGCTACGACAATTGTTGCATTACTGCCAATGGCGATGTATATCCGTGTGCAGGATGGCAAAACTACGTGTTGGGCAATGTGTATAAGCAGTCGTTGAAAGAGATATGGGAACAAAGCCCAAGGGTGAAAGAATTGCGCAAGATAACGCAAGCCTCGTTCCCCCAGTGTTTGGAGTGCGAAGCGCGTGACTATTGCGCTCGCTGCTTGGTGCGCAACTACAACGAAAGCGGCGGTGATATGTTCAAAATCAACGAGCATTTTTGCAAGGTTGCTTTCCTTAACAAGAGATTGATAGAAGAATATCGTTCAAAAGGACTTTTGAAGTAACACCGCAATGCTGTTTGATTCCCATATTCATTTCGGCCAATTTTATGACCTTTACACTTCTCCCACGGAATTGAAACGTTTTCTTGATTCCGTGGGAGTGGAGCGTTTTGCGGCTTCGTCCACAACGATTTGCGAAAGTGATTATGATAAAGTCATTGCCGAGACGAAAGAGTTAGCCGATATTTGTGGCAGTCGGTTTTTGCCTGTGCTGTGGATTACTCAACCCATGTTGAAAGATGGCGGATTGGATAAATTCATGGATTCGGGTATTCGTTGGCGTTGTCTGAAAATACATCCACAATTGCATCCTACGACTTGGATAAATGATTCGCACGAAATGAAATGGGTGGTGTCAATGGCAAGTGTTTTGCAAATGCCATTGCTCATCCATACGGGAGAGAAAGAAGGTTGTAATCCTAAACTATACGAAAAGCCTATTTCAGATTTCCCCAATGTGGTTTTCATACTGGCGCACGGACGCCCGATTAATGAAACCCTCGAATTGATGAAGAAATATCCAAATGTTTGGTGCGATACGGCCTTTATGCCAACTGAAAATATCGTAAAACTCTGTGATGAGAAATTGTCTAATCATGTGCTTTGGGGTACGGATTATCCAATACCTAAATACTATTATCTGGATACGGACATGAAAATATATTACCTCGACCTTGTACAAAAGTTGAAGGATTCAATAAGTCAAGAAGATTTTGAATTGATTACCCACAAGAACTTTAAAAAACTATTTGGCTGAATGCACAAAACTTTCACCGCATCCCGAATCTCAGAAGGCAATGTCCTGTTTCCACCGACCATCATTTTCGATGACAACGGCGTGACGGTTCGTTGCCCCTTCATTTACAGCGGCAAATCGACCTACATTCCGTATAGTTGTATCTCATCGGTGCATATCGAAACGCCCATCATCGGCTTCTCCACCATATCATTTTATGCCTTCGGGAATCAAATTTCGATACATGGCTTCTTGAGGTCAGAGGCCATACAAATGCGACAAATCATCATTGCTCACCAAAGATAAAAACATACGCATCATGAAGCCTGCCGACACGGTTCTTGTCTATCAAAGCGAATTGGACTATCTCTCACGGTGTATTTTGGACTATCCGCATATCGAGACTGGCGGACAGCTGTTCGGCTATTGGACTTCGGCTGGTGTCCCAGTGGTGTTGTATGCCATTGGTCCAGGCGACAACGCCAATCATCAGCCCACTTTCTTCAATCAAGACCTTGACTATCTTGAAACAGTGGGCGGAATCCTCGTTCATGAATTTGGACTACAACATATCGGCGAGTGGCATTCCCATCATCAGTTGGGCTTGGCGCACCCCAGTGGCCATGATGCCCGCACGATATACGAAAACATGCTCCGCCATCACTTGCGGTGGTTCTTGCTTTGTATAGGGAACTGCACCAACACGACATCGACTGTCAATGCCTTTAATTTCATCGAAAGCACGCCACGTTATCAAGAATCCCAATGGGAAGTGCTGCCTATGGAAAGCCCTTTTCGAAGGATGATCGACCGGCGCTTGAAAAGGATGCTGAGGCATCCTTATACCAAAACTCCTGCGCTGGTAGGGATGAAATACAAATCTACGGTCGTACATGTGGCGAAACAACAATATCCCGAAGGCTATTGGATGAACGAGAAGAGCAATAACAAGGTGCTAAAAAAGATGCTTGATTTTGTTCAAGAACAGCATAAGGAAATGGAGTGCATTGTTTCACTTGACGAAAACCACCTCATTCATATCCTTGTAAAAAACGAAGAAGAAGCGAAAACAACTGATATTCTGTTCCCAATGGGATTCCCCGAACGTTCTCCTCTGATTACCTATGAAACAGAAGGCTTATGCGCATCTGGATTGGGCTGGCAACCTATTGAAGGAGAAACCGAACAATCATTTATTGAATACTATAAACTACATAGATTATGATGAAATACAGCAGATATCAAGCTGAAATTAAAGTGTTGGAGGAGAAACTACCATCAAACATTTATCGTTTCATGGATATGAATACGGCAAAGCCTTATCTGGTAATGGCAGCCCGTACCAACAGAGGAAATATCTATACCTTGAAAATTGAGTTGGATATGTTTCCCGAGAATATTCCCAAGGTGTTTGTAACCAAAATGTTATATGATTGTAACCTCAACCCACTCGACACCCCTAGTTCTTCTATGCATACATTAAATAGCGAAAATGGGTGTACCCAGATTTGCCATTATGGGACTTCCTCATGGACCAATAGGGTTTCCCTATATAAAGTTTATATCAAGTGTCGTCTGTGGCTTGAAATGTATGAGGCACATTTGAGCACAGGCGAGCCTATTGGTTATTATTTGAAACATCAAGACTAAACATAATAGCTTATGAACGAAGAAAAAGTAAACAAAATTGCCGAGGTCGTCAAGGACACCCAAAACGGAAACACCATAACGGATTTGGTTTTCAATCCCACAACAGGTGAGTTTGAAGAGGCTCCTTGGGGCATAACCAACGGCGCAGGTGAGGTTGTAACCGATATGACTAAAGACGGATTCGCATGATTGTCTATCTTTCCCAAAAGGAGTTGGATGCGTTTGACCAAAGCAAAGAGGATGTTTTAGTTGGGTATGCCTACGAATGGGAGGGAGAGGGAGTTGTGCATCTCCATACCCAGCCTTTAACTCATGCTTTTGGTCAGATTTCGGGATGTAAGTTCTCGAAGTCAGCCTTCTGTACTGATGTCGTTGAAGATGTCCGTTGGCTTGTCTTCATCGATGAGGGTTGCATTAAGGTTGGCTTAAGGGTTGATGGTGGGATTCAATATGTTGGTTTTCAGATGATTCCTTCTAAAGAGAACCTTTATTCCCGAAGCAAAGGGATTCTGGAGGTTGGAGTTTTGCAGAACAAGCATGTTGCCATCATTGGGTTGGGCAGTTTTGGATCCCAAATTGCCATTGAATTGTCGAAGTCTGGAGTAGGGGAATTCTCTTTTGTGGATTTTGACCGGGTAGAATTACACAATTTGGCTCGTCACACATGTTTCATCAAGGATTTGGGACGGCTGAAAACGGATGCCATCGAGGAGGCGGTACTTGGGAAAAACCCGTACGCAAAGATACACAAATATCCATTGGACATTAGCAAAAACCGTATGGAACTTGAGACAATCGTCAGCCATGTTGATTTGGTAATTTGTGCCACGGACAACAATCCGAGCCGTTTTGTCTTGTCGCAGGCACTGTTCGATTTCCAGAAGATCGGCATCTTCGGTAGGGCTTTTACTCGTGCCGAGGGTGGCGACGTGTTCGTTTATCGCCCAGGTCAAGCGTGCTACAGCTGCATGGTAGGAAACATTGGTGTCGCTCAGGAGGAAATTACCAACGAAGCTTCGGCGCGGCAAAACGGCGTGATTCCCGCCTACGTTTCGGCCCAGGATGCTGACGCGATGGTTCAGGTGGGACTTTCTGCCGATATTGAGCCTATCTGTAATATGATGGTCAAGCTGGCTTTGGTGGAACTGTCAAAAGGTGAAGCATCTGGTATCTCTTGTTTGGAAGATGAGCTTGTTTACAATTACTATCTTTGGGCGAACAGGCGGGAACGTAAGTTCACCAATTGGCATGTTTTGCCAGGAGCAGGTCCGATGCCTACCATTATGCGCTGGTATGGAGCCCACATTAGCAGGCGTGAAGGTTGTGCGATTTGCTCAGATGATGAAATTCTTTTAGATATAGGAGACAATTTAGAATGAATTATAATTCAAGAACTGGAGAATTTGATGGTTCTGGCGGAGGCGATGGCCCAGGCTGCTTCACTATTGCTGCCATAGTGTGTGGCGTGATTGCTGTCATCAGTTTGATCATGTCATTGTTTGCGTGAGTTGGCAAAAGAAATGTACCGAAAAGTATTAACCACCTTTTCGCGATGGTATCTATTTTTGCGGCAAATATTATGGAAACAAACAACCCCAACATCACCCCCGAGGGCAATTTCACCCTTGTCTATCACCCTAGTGATCCGAATGCAGAGCCCCATACGGCACTTGAGGCTGGTATCCAATTCTTGTATGACTGCTGGAATTCGAATTGGCCGCATACCGATGATGAGACCCTTCAATACCTACATCGCTATAATCAGTTTAACCGTCCGTTATCCATAAAAGTCCAGAAACGCTTGCAGCGCATCATCGACAAGGTGCTCCAACCAGCTTTCGAGGAAGGCAACCAAGATGCTACCTATTGGTTGTTTGTCGCATACAATGTAGGTTTGGGGGTGGAAAAAGATGAAGACAAGGCTTTGGAATATCTGAAGACTTTGGCTGAATGCGGCTACATAGATATGCAGTGGGAATTGGCGTCGATGTGTCAATGTTACTACTGGGATAACCGGAAAAGAGAAATGCACCGCGAAGCAATGAAATGGTATGAAAAACTGGCGAAGCGGGGTGAAGAGGTAGCGATGTACCGTCTTGGAGAGTGTTTTAGTGACAAAAGCTTGGGTAAGCGTAGTTACAGAAAGTCGTTTTTGTGGTACAAGAGGGCTGCAGAGAGAGGCCATAAAGAAGCTATGGAGGAGCTCGGGTTTTGCTACCAAAAGGGAATAGGTGTCAAGAAAGATCTTGCCACTGCTGCTGAATGGTACGAAAAGGCTGGAATGCATGACAAAGCTGAAAGACTTAGAAATGGCGAGGATGAATTTACCTTTGATGTTTTTCCATCTCATCCTATCCCTTATATGGAAGAAGTAGACGGTTTAATACCTTTTCCAGAGATGGATATGGAGAATCCATTTTAGTGAAGGAGTTCATTTCTAAACATAAAAAACAACAATCATGGAAACAAACGACACGTTAGACCAAAAGACAAAGGCAAAACAACTCTTGATACATGGGTATAAAATGTGTCAGAGAGGAAATTACACCGATGGAGCCAAATACTTTAAGAAAGCAGCATCCATGGG
>JAFSJF010000118.1 GCA_017439405.1 Bacteroidales bacterium | reverse complement strand
GTTCCACTGGTTCTCGGCAAACTGCCAAGTGTTGGTAGATGCTTGATACTGCAGGTTGCCTTGCGAGAACCGCACCTGGGTGCTGTCGTTCACGGAGAACAGGCCGTTCAGTGCGCCTGTTTGGGCGTTCGCTTTCGTCATCCCGGCCGCACTCAGCAGCAGGACCATCAGGACGGCTTTCGCCGTCATCTTCATTCGTAAAACCGTGTCGTTCATTGGTTTAAAGATTTGGTTTTGCCCCGAAGCCCCAAGAGCATTACAATTGTTTATCGCAAAGAAGCGGAGCCTCCCAAACTTATCCTTATTTTAGCTGGTTGGGTCTGGACTCCCATAAAAAGGAAAATAATGAATATAAGGAATTGCCCCACTGCCTATGTTGCATATTGCAAATACAACACAACAATAAAAGCAACTCTCTTCTCCTTACCTCCCTTTTATGCGAATTGTCCAGATTCACCAGCTGGGAACAAAGCGAAGAATGCGCTTTCTCTGGCCAAGACTATTTGCCTTGACAGTGGCAAAAATACAAAGAAAATGGTTTGGGCAAGGGAAAAATGGATTTTTTTCGTCAAAATGCTTGCGGGATGGAAAAATGTTTGTAATTTTGCAGTGTCAAAATCTGTTTTTGGCTATCCGGGTAAGTTTCCCGCGAGGGGCAAGCCTTTATCGACACTACCCAAAACTAAAAGGAGTCGCAACAACAGCGGCTCTTTTTATTTCCCTTTCAAATAACGTTTCATGAATAGTTGGTAGTAATTCGGACTCAGCGTCAAATCACGGGTTATCGACACCATTTTCACGCCGGTTTCTCTCGGTTTGGCGAGGGCAAAAATAGGGAAAATTTGGATTGGGGAAAGAAAAAGGAGGCAATTCTTTCAAAAAAACCGTCCGGAAAACCGGCCTGTTTTGAGGGAGTATTGCTACTTTTGCAATGAGAAAAACAAAAGTTAGGGTTATGACGACATTTGCATTGAACAATTTATGGGCTTACCTGCAAGGGCTGATGCTCTCGGAAAGCGACCGCAAATGGGCCAATGAAGCGTGTTTTTCTTGATACAAACATCCTACTTGATGCGCCAAAGCCAACGGCTGCGACGTCATCATCACGAACAACGGGCGAGACTACGCCGAGTTTTGCGACCTGCCCTTCATGACCGCCGCCGAATTCCTGAACGCATTGGGATGATGTGGTAAGGCCTACCCTTCAGCCTGGAACAAGGTGACGATGTTCAAAATCACCTCCGATGCCTTCATCATGCTTTCGAGCGGCACATACTCCAGCTTGCCGTGGAAGTTGTGCCCGCCTGCGAAGATGTTGGGGCAAGGCAGTCCCATGAACGAGAGGTTGGCACCGTCGGTGCCGCCACGGATGGGCTGCACCTTGGGCTTGATGTTGGCCATCTCCATCGCCTTGAGCGCACGCTCCACGATGAAGAAATGCGGCTCCACCTCCTGGCGCATGTTGTAGTATTGGTGTTTCAGCTCCAGCTTCACCACATTGCCGTATTTCTTGTTCAAAAACTCTGCAACAGAGGTGATTAAGGCCTTCTTTTCCTCGAACTTGGCGCGGTCGTGGTCGCGGATGATGTACGACATGTTGGTTTCCTCAACCGTGCCGTTGATTTCGGTGAGGTGGAAGAAGCCCTCGTAGCCCTGCGTGTAGCGCGGACGCTGCTCCACGGGCAGCATGGCGTTGAGTTCCATGGCGATGAGCATGGAGTTCACCATCTTGTCCTTGCCGTAGCCGGGATGGATGTTGCTGCCTTGGATGTGGATTTTCGCGGCGGCGGCGTTGAAGTTCTCGTACTCCAGCTCGCCGATTTCGCCGCCGTCCATGGTGTAGGCGTATTTGGCGCCGAATTTCTTCACGTCGAACTTCGCCACGCCGCGTCCGATTTCCTCGTCCGGCGTGAAACCGATCTTGATTTCGCCGTGCTTGAAGTCGGGGTGCTCCATCATGTATTGGGCGGCCCACATGATTTCGGCCACGCCCGCCTTGTCGTCGGCACCGAGCAGCGTCGTGCCGTCGGTCGTAATCATCGTCTGGCCTTTGTATTGCGCCATTTCAGGAAATTCCGCAACGCGCAGGACGATGTTCTTTTCCTTATTTAATATAATGTCGCCGCCGTCGTAATTCGGGATGATTTGCGGCTTGATGTCCTTGCCCGATGCATCCGGCGAGGTATCCACATGCGCGATGAAACCGATGGCGGGAATTTCGCGGTCAACGTTGGAGGGGATGGTGGCCATCACATAGCCATATTCGTCCAACTCGGCTTTGATGCCAAGGCTTTGCAGTTCGTCGCGAAGCAACCGCAAGAGGTTGAGTTGCTTTTCGGTGCTTGGTTGCGACTCGGAGTTTTCGTCGGAGGTGGTTTCCACGGAGACGTATCTCAGGAATTTGTCTAATAGTTTTTCCATTTATAATAGTTCTGATTTGCTTTTATAGAGATTAACATACCTATTTCAGCAGTTCCAAATTGGTTTCTGGAGCAGTTGTCATTTCGGTAATGGCGCAAAGACTTGTGCCCATGTCCTTCAGGCCTGCACCTAAGAGGTGAACCTTGTCGTCGATGATTAGGAAACGGTCGTGGTTTCGGTGTGGAAGTTGGATGAACTCGATTTCAGGATATTGGGCATTATGCTTATTCAGGTCAGTGAGGAACTGTTCATTATACCGAGTATGGATGGTGGCCGAAACGCCATCGGTACGTTTCGTGAGTAATGAGAGTACACGGTCGTCAACGAAATTATCAATCAGGATAATCCGTTTTTGGGCACCGCGAATCAGGCTGGAGACATAGGCCCATGCATTCCAAACACAGCCAGTGGGAAAGATTTGCTCAGGGAGCAAGTTGGGGGTGTTTTCTTCGATTTTTTCAAGGATGCCCTCAATCTTGTTTTCAGTCTGTTCTCTCCATAGTTTATTCTCCAATTGTTGAAGTTCTATGCTGTCGAGCCGCTGAAATATCTGCATGCTGGCGGCAATATAATGCTGCATGCCCACAAAGGCTCGCATAATCTTGATATTGGTTTCGATAGCCACTTGGCTGCGTAACAGTCCGCTAAGCATACCAATGCCTTGCTGGGTGAACGCATAAGGCAAGGCACGCCTATCGCCACCCCGTTCGTTTGAAGTGCCATTTTGGCACTTCAAACTAGCATGTTCTTCTTTGGTCAGTTGAAACATGAAGTCTTCGGGGAAACGCTCAATATTGCGTTTTACCTGACGATTCATCTGTTTGACTTCCACCTGATAGAGATAAGCCAAATCGCGATCAATCAGAACTTGCACCCCTCTAAGGGTCACTATCAGTTTCTCAATATCATGTACACTGAGAACCTCCAACTGGTCGTGTTTAGTGACCATTTCCATCGCCTTCTCCTCTTTCTTTTTTGCCATATCAATATTTCGAATTGCAAAAACTCTTACCTTTTCTCGGCGTGTCTTCTCGCTCTGTGGCGGTCTTTGGCCCACAAGCCGTACACCTCGCTAACGTTGCCAGCCGTGGTAAAGGCGTTGATTTCGTTCTTGCCGAGGTATTCCATCAGCTTCGAGAACTCGTCGTTAGTGAGCAATGCCTCCAACTCAATGGACTTTTCGTTGGTGTAGCCTCCGATGACCTCATAAAGGGTGCAGCCGCGTTGCAGGTCGTCGATGATGTAATGGCGGATGCGGTCGTAGTCCTTCGAGACGATGCACACGCGCTTGCGTTGGTTGAGGTTGGCCGTGAACATGTTCACCACCATACCGTTGATCCAAGTGGCGATGAGGCCAATGACGACCATCTGGAACGGGTTGATGGCGAAAGCCGTGAGGCAGATGATGGCACCTGCCACGCTCACCGACTTGCCCATGTCGAAGTGCAGGTATTTGTTGACGATTTTGGCCAAGATGTCGAGGCCGCCCGTCGAGGCGTTGATGGAGAACATCAGCGTTTGCGCCGCACTCAAAATGATAACGCAACAGAGCAGGTCGAACCACGGGTTGCCCATCACCGAGAAGGCTTGGTCGGGAGCGACGCCCATTTTCACGAGGTAATCGTTGGGCGTGGCAAAGTTCTGCCAAGGATAGATCCACTCGCAGACCTTGGTCATGGGGCCAAGGATAAGGGCGCAATAAACGGTCTTAAGGCCGAATTCCTTGCCGACCAGAAGATAGGCCAGCACCAGCAGGATGGCGTTGATGATGGTGATCATCGAAGGCAGCCCGATATTGATGCCCATGCCGTTGAAGATGTTGGTCAGCACGATGGACAGACCCGAAATGGAACCCACAATCAGCTTGCTGGGGACGAGGAAATAATACACGCAAACGCCCGTCATGAACATGCCGAAGGTCATGATTAGCAGCTCTACCCAGAACTTTTTGCTCACCAAAGCCTTGCCGATTTCATTCATTATGTCGTTAAACTTACTCATAATTTATTGGTTTTTAATTATTTAATTCAATTATTGCCTTCAATTTTTGCGGCTGCAAAGGTCGGAATCTTTTTTGAGATAAAGAAACGTTTGCAAAAATAAATCTTTGCGGCGTAAAAGGAGCATGGGAAATGGTGCCTATACTTCCCCAAATCTACCAAAAAAAACGAGTTTTGGGGATTTATCGCATCTATATTTCCCCAAATCTATCAAAAAAAATGAGTTTTGGGGGTCTATCGGATATTTTTTTTGTACTTTTGCACCTGAATTTCAGACAAAAGACATGGAAAAGAATTTCATAGGACGACACGAGGAAATACGGCTCCTCCAAAAACTGCACAATTCGGGGAAGCCTGAGTTTGTTGCCGTTTACGGAAGAAGGCGCGTGGGCAAGACCTATCTCATCCAACAATTTTTCGAGAACGACTTCGCTTTTTCAGCCACAGGTATCATCGATGGGAAAAGAGAAGACCAGCTTTTTGCCTTCACAAGTGCCTTGGTTGTTGCCGGCTATCAAGGAAGAAGGCCGAAAAATTGGCTTGAGGCCTTTGAAACGCTGAAAACAACATTAGAGAACCGAAAGCACACTGGGCGTTGCGTCATCTATATCGACGAACTGCCATGCTTCGACACACCAAAATCGGGCTTCATCAAGGCATTGGGGCACTTTTGGAATACATGGGCGTCATTACGGAAAGAGGTTTTCCTCATCGTATGTGGCTCTGCCACCTCGTGGATGATTGACAACATCATCGACAACCACGGCGGGTTGCACAACCGAATTACGCGGAGCATCTACCTAAGACAGTTCAACTTGGGCGAAACCGAGGCTTACCTGAAAAGCAAAGGCATACAATGGCAAAGGCAAATGATTGTGGAGACCTATATGATGCTTGGCGGAATCCCTTATTACCTCAGCCTCTTGGACAAGCAGGAAAGTCTTGCGCAAAACATCGACAGGATCTATTTCCGAAAAAACGCCGAACTCAGCCAAGAATATGACCGTCTTTATGCCTCGCTCTTCAAGTCGCCCGAGCCTTACCTGCGCATTGTGGAAGCCCTGGGAAAAAACAAGCAAGGCATGACCCGCTCCGAACTGGAAGAAGCCATGAAAATCCCGTCAAGCGGCTCACTTACAAAACAGCTCGACAACCTTGTCCATTGCGACCTTATCAGGCGGTATGTCTCCAAGGTGAACGGAAAGCCGAAAGTGAAGGATGCCTATTACCAATTGGTGGACTTCTTCTCACTTTTTCACCTCACTTTTTCCAAGAAACTCACCACCGAGGATTATTGGGAGCAACACCTCAACACGCCCGTAACCAACACTTGGCTGGGGTTGGCTTTCGAAAGGATTTGTGTCGCCCACCAATACCAGATACGCCATGCCTTGGGGTTGGACCGCATCGCCGTGGAGTTTTATTCCTGGCGGAACGATACCGCTCCAAAGGCCCAAATCGACCTCATCATTGAGCGAGCCGACCACCTGATTAACCTCTGCGAAATCAAATACACTTATTCGGAATACACCATAACCTCCGATGAAGACAAGAAACTGAAAACCCGCATTGCTGCGTTCTGCAACGCCACCAAGACCAAGTGCGGCATCATTCCCACGTGGATTACGCCCCACGGTCTGTTCAAGAACGAATACTCGGCCGCAGTGCAATACCAAGTTTTGATGGATGGATTGTTCTATGATTCCCAGCGGTGAAAAACAGCTCGTTTGGCAAACAAAAAAACGGCGAAGCCTTTTTTGAGGCTCCGCCGATAGCGTTGACGTAGCGGAATTTAACGGTATTCTATCACGTTCTGGCCTCCTCGGCCTGCACAATGAGCACACCTTCCTGTACCATTACAAGCGAAACAGCTACCTGTTGGATTCATCAATGGATGGCCATCTCCTAAACAAACATGACATTTTCCTGATCCTTGACACATTCCACACGGCTGGAAAACCTGCATGGGCTGCGGCTGGCGAACAGGCTGAGGTTGCGGCTGGGGCTGCGGCTGCGGAGTGGGTGTTACCGTTTCTTGCTTGGTTGTTTGTGTCGTTGTAGTAGATGTGGTTGTTTGTGCCAGTGAGGATACTTTTATGCCTGTGGAAACCCATTTGCCAGATTTATCTTTGTATTTAACATAACCATTAAACACTTTAAGAGCTTCATACCTTGGCGCAATAATCTCTCGACCGTCCATGTCGCAGATACCATATTTGGCATTAAGATCTACTATACAACACCTATATTCCTGTTCGCGAGTAATTTCAACATGATCATATCTCCCAGGAGCCACTATCTCCCTTCCTGTTATGTCACAACAACCGCGTCCTTGAAATCTTTCACCTTTATTATTGTTAACTATAAACCACCCACCAAAGGGAACATAGTAAATGAAAGTATATCCCCTGCTCAATGGGATAAAAGTTACACCACCCAAACTTTGGGCTCCATATTTACCGTTTTGGTAGAGCTGATACCATTGGAAGCCATCACTTTCCGTTTGCAATTCCTTTTCTTGAGCAAACGAACTAACCGAAACGAATGTCATGCAAAGCAGCACGACCAAATACTTGATGTTTTTCATTTTCTTGTTCTCCTTTTGTTTTAGTTTAACCTTTAGTTTGTTGTTTTACAATTGATTTATCCGTTTTCCCCTAACGGCTCAAAAAGGAATGATTATTGCAATCGAAGAGAGTGGAGCCATTCATCTTTGCCATATCCCTCTTGGTTGGGCTTGGACTCCCGTTGTTATGCAGATATGGAATTTGATTAACTCCACTTGCAGTATCATATGGATATATGAATACACTACAAGCAAGCTATCATTTCCCCTAATTCCTGCATAATCTTCTGTGAAGTGTCCAAGTTCACCAAGAGCAGAATAAAGCGAAAAATGCGCTTTCTTCATCACCCCGTTTTCTCTCGGGATGACGGCGCAAAAATACAAAAATTTTGGATTGGGCAAATGGATTGGGAGAAAAAACATATTTTTGCAGCTGATAGAACAACTAAACAATGACATACAGCGAATTTGAGGACGCCATTTCTCCTGAACGAATGCATCGCTATGTATCGGCATGTGCAAATGACACAAAACGAGCAATGACATTGTATCGATACAATTTGAGGCTTTCACAGGAAATGTACGCAATAATCAGTTGTTTCGAAGTGTCTTTGAGAAACAGGATTAATAAGGAAATGAAAATGAACCACGGGAATGATTGGCTTCGAGATTTTGTGTTGCCTGGTGGTAGATTCGACGCGGATCCTCGTGTTGAAGGCACAAAGAAAATCATCAAAAAGGCGTATGAAGGACTCCTTCGAAGTCATAATTACAATCATACCAAATTGTTGGCAGAGATGGAGTTTGGGGTGTGGAAATACATGTTCAACAATGTGCAATACCGATTGTCAGGCCGTTGTTTGCTGAACATATTCCCAAACAAGCCTACATCTACCCCACAGTTTCAGTACGACAACACTTACGTTTTTAACGCATTGGATGTCATCAACACTATGCGAAACAGGATTGCCCATCATGAGCCTATTTGTTTTGGCAACACTGGAAATATTGACACACAAAATGTCATGCTTTGCTACACACGGATAATGCAATTGTTTCAATGGATGAATATAGATGCAGATTCGCTGTTGTATGGAATAAACCACGTGGTTGCTGTTTGTAACAAAGTGACGAAAATTTGAGTTTTTTACAAAAACACTTGTGTTTTCGAAAAAAGTTGTATCTTTGCAACGTTAAGTCCCGACAGTCCCTGAGAAATCAAACTGCCGGGTATTGTTTTATAGGCTTTTTGGATTATTGGAAAAACACGAAAATGACCCTCTTAGACTGGCTCCCCATAACGAAAAAAGAAACCGACCTGCGCGGTTGGGACGAGGTGGACATCGTGTTCGTCACTGGCGATGCATATGTCGACCATCCGGCGTTTGGGGCAGCGGTCATCGGGAGAGTATTGGAACACAACGGATTCCGTGTGGCACTCATCCCGCAACCCAATTGGAGGGACGACCTGCGCGACTTCAAGAAGTTCGGCAAGCCGAGGCTTTATTTCGGCGTGTCGGCGGGCTGCATGGACTCGATGGTGAACCACTACACCGCCAACAAACGCCTGCGCAGCAACGACGCCTACACCCCCGGCGGCGAGGCGGGCTTCCGCCCCGACCGCGCCACAGTTGTTTATTGCAATATCCTCAAGCAACTCTTTCCCGACACACCTATTATTATAGGCGGCATCGAAGCATCGCTGCGCCGCGTGACGCACTACGACTATTGGGACGACTGCCTGAAACCCAGCATTTTGGTGGATTCCAAGGCAGACTTAGGCGTTTACGGCATGGGCGAACTCACCATGGTGGAAATCGCCAAAGCCATGCAGAACGGAAAGAAAGTCAATGAATTGACTGACATCAAGCAGACTTTCTTCCTGCAAGACAAAAAAGAAAAACTGCCCGATTTTGACGGTCAGACCATCGAACTCGTTTCGCATGAAGTCTGCCTGAAAGACAAAAAGAAATACGCTTCCAACTTCCGCCACATCGAGGAGGAGTCGAACAAGAAACACGCGGCAAGGCTTGTTCAAGACATTGGGAACCAACGGCTTATCATCAATCCACCTTTGCCGACTTTCACCACGGAACAGATTGACGCTTCTTTTGATTTGCCTTACACAAGGCTGCCCCATCCGAAATATGCCAAGCGCGGCGTAATCCCTGCCTACGAGATGATTCGTCACTCGGTCAACCTGCACAGAGGCTGTTTCGGGGGCTGTGCTTTCTGCACCATTTCGGCGCATCAGGGCAAGTTCGTGGCATCCAGAAGCAAGGAATCCATCATGCGCGAGGTGGAGAAAGTCACTGAAATGGAAGACTTTAAGGGCTACATCAGCGACTTGGGCGGACCGTCGGCCAACATGTACCGCATGAAAGGCAAGGATGAGCGCCTCTGCGAGAAATGCGCCCGTCCTACCTGCCTACAGCCCGCCGTTTGCAAAAACCTCAACACCGACCACCATCCGCTCATCGACATATATAAAGAGGTGGACGCGCACCCGAAGGTCAAAAAAGCCACCATCGGATCGGGCATCCGCTATGACCTGTTTCTCCACGACTGCTCGCCTGAAGAAAACAGCACCATGGGCTACGACGAATACTTCCGCCAGCTGGTTACACGACACGTCAGCGGCAGGCTGAAAGTGGCCCCCGAACACACCAGCGATGCCGTGCTGAAACTGATGCGCAAGCCCAAGTTCGACATGTTTGTGAAACTGAAGAAGAAGTTCGACCAAATCAACGAAAAGGAGCACCTGAACCAACAACTGATTCCTTATTTCATTTCCTCACACCCCGATTGTTACCTTGAAGACATGGCAGATTTGGCTGTGAAAACCAAGGAATTAGGCTATCACTTGGAGCAAGTTCAGGATTTCACGCCCACCCCCATGACCCTTGCCACCGAAATCTACTATTCCGGCTACGATCCTTACACTTTGGAACCCGTTTTTTGCGCCAAAACGAAAGAGGAAAAGCTCGCCCAGCAGCGTTTCTTCTTCTGGTACAAGCCCGAGAACCGCGAGTGGGTGAAAAGCGCCCTCCGTAGAATGGGCCATTCCGAATGGATAAAACGGCTTTATAAATAAAAAATCCTTATTTTTGCCGCAAATTTAAACAACAAAAAACTAACGTCATGAAGAAAAAACTCATCGGTGCCATCGTACTCATTGCAGCTTTGGCTTTTGCTGGCTGCGGCAACAAAAACGAAAAGAAAAACCAAGCCGAAAAGGCGGAAGAAAAGATGGAAAAACCAAGCCAAATGCTCATCATCGTCGATCCGCAGATTGACTTCACCACGGGCAGCCTTGCCACGGCAAAAGGCCCGGAAGTCATGGACCGCCTTGCCGAGTCCATCAACAAAGGAGTGCTGAGGAAGTATGATTGTGTCGTCGTCACCCAAGACTCGCATCCTGCCAACCATTGCTCGTTCATCGAGCAGGGCGGGACGTTCCCCCCCCACTGCGTACAAGGCACCAATGGCATGGAGGTTTATCCCAAGCTGCAAAAAGCCTTGAATGAAGCAGCTGACGTGGAAATCATCTACTTGCAAAAGGGAGACCTGCCCGAGAAAGAAGAGTTCAGCATTTTCCAAAATGAACAAAACGGCAAGAAACTGCACGGAATCATCGAACAGGCAAAGTTCGATGGCATCGACATTTGTGGCATTGCAACGGACTATTGCGTCTATGAGACCACCAGAGACTTGATGGAGTTTTTCCCTGCCAAAAAAATCCGCATCATCACCAACTGCATCGCCGCCGTTGACGAAAGCGACACCAAGCTTGCCGACCTCATGGCCAAGACAGGCGTTTCGAGTATAACATATTGAATAACACTTTGATACAGTATCGTATTGAGGGATTTCAAATCATTTTTAGTTCGCAAGAAGGTTGACCTGACCTGGAAAGCCTATTTTGTCGATGCTCTTGGTGCCATGGCACTGGGATTGTTCGCCTCCTTATTAATTGGCACCATTTTCCAGACCTTGGGCGACAAGACGGGCATTGAGGCTTTCGCGACCATAGCGAAATACGCCAAGGCCTCCACGGGAGCCGCCATAGCGGTGGCTATCGCCTACAAATTGGGCTGCGAGGGCTTGGTGCTGTTCAGCGCCATCGCCGTGGGAATAGCGGGCAACGAACTCGGCGGCCCGATGGGAGCATATGTTGCTGTAATCGTGGCCATTGAGTTGGGAAAGATGGTGTATAAGGAGACTCAGGTCGATATTCTCGTCACGCCTTCCGTGGTCATCATCAGCGGCGTCTTGGTAGCCTATGCCGTGGGTGCGCCCATCCAAAAGGTGATGACTGCCCTTGGCAGTTTCATCGAGAACGCCACGCAGATTCAGCCCTTCCTCATGGGCATCGTGGTCTCGGTCGTCATCGGCATGGTCTTGACACTGCCCATTAGCTCGGCAGCCATCTGCCTCGCCATCGGCTTGGGCGGATTGGCAGGCGGCGCGGCCACTGCGGGATGCTGTGCCCAGATGATTGGCTTTGCCGTGCTTAGCTTCAGGGAAAACCGTTGGGGTGGCCTTGTGGCACAAGGTCTCGGCACCTCGATGCTGCAAATGGGCAACATCGTGAAGAACCCCATAATTTGGATTCCACCTACCCTTGCCGCAGCCATTACCGGCCCGATTTCCACCTGCATTTTCCATTTGGAAAACATCCCCATCGGCTCCGGCATGGGCACTTGCGGCCTCGTAGGGCCCATCGGCATCTACACGGCCATGCCCGAAGGCGGCATGAACATGTGGTTGGGCATGTTATTGGTTTGCTTCGTGTTGCCAGCCGTGCTATCCTGGCTCTTTGGACTGATTCTCCGCAAAATCGGCTGGATTAAGGAAGGCGACCTCAAAATCGACTGCTGATGCCAAAAAAGTCCGACAAACCTCTCACGCCCGAACAAGTGTTGGACAAGATGGCCAAATACTGTGCCTATCAGGAACGCTGCTTGAAAGATGTTAAGGATAAATTGAAAACCTTCGACATCGCTCAAGAAGCCAAATCGGAAATCCTTGACTATCTGTTGGATAACCGATTCGTGAACGACGAAAGGTTTGCCAAGACTTTCGCCCGTGGCAAGGTTAACCAAAGCGGCTGGGGCATGAACAAGATTCGTTTCCACCTCGTTCAGAAAGGCATCGCCAAAGACATCATCGACGAAGCCTTGGGGCAGACCGACGAGGAAGCCTACCGCCAACGCCTCATCAGCATCCTAAAGTCGAAATCCAAGACCGTGAAGGCCGAAAACGACTACGAGCGCAACCGCAAACTGGCCGCCTACGCCATGCAGAAAGGCTTCGAAAGCGGATTGGTTTGGGAAGTCTTGAAAGAATCCTTTTAGCTTCGATGGCCGACAACGTTGTTTAGAATGTTTCCAAATTGCAGCATGGATGAAGCAAACTGAGAAAAAGTCGTACTTTTGTCTTTAGAAAACATGCATTTCGTGCATTTGGAAGAGCGAAACATTCAACGAAGAAAACAATACTGAAATAAATGAACTTTGACCTAACAAAAGAACAGGAAGCCCTGCGCCAGCGCGTGCGCGACTTCGCCGAACAGGAAGTGAAACCCGTTGCCCGCGAGAACGACGAAGACCAGCATTTCGACGTCGGACTAACGCTCAAGATGGGCGAACTCGGCCTCTTGGGCATGACCGTCCCGAAGGAATACGACGGACAAGGGCTTGACAATCTGAGCTATATCATCGCCGTGGAGGAATTGGCCCGCGTTGACGGCTCCACCGCCGCCACCATCGCCGCCGACAACTCGCTCGGCATAGGGCCCATCAAGGACTATGGCACCGAGCAGCAGAAACAACGCTATCTGCCCCGCCTCTGCAAGGACCGGCTGTGGGGCTTCGGCCTGACCGAGGAAGACGCCGGCAGCGACTCGCGCGGCACCAAAACCACCGCGAAATACGACGGCACGCTGTGGCACCTCAACGGCTCCAAGATCTTCATCACCAACAGCGCCACGCCGATTTCGCTCGGCACGACGGTGCAGGCCGTCTCGGGCGAAAAGGACGGCAAGCCGGAATTCACCGCCTTGTTGGTCGAAAACAAGAAGGAAGGCTTCACGCAAACGCCCATGCACGACAAGATGATGTGGCGCGCTTCCAACACGGGAAAGCTCGTCTTCAACGACGTGCGCCTGATGGACGACTGCGTGCTCGGCAAGCCGGGCGAAGGCTCACACATCATGCTCGCCACCCTCGACTCGGGCCGACTTTCCATCGCGGCCATGGGACTGGGTTGTGCGCAAGGCGCCTACGAGATGGCTTTGGCCTACTCGAAGAAGCGCGTGCAGTTTGGCAAGCCCGTGTGCAAGTTCCAAGCCGTGGCCTTCAAGCTCGCGGACATGGCCGTGAAGATCGAGGCCGCGCGCAACCTGCTCTATCACGCCTGCTGGCTCAAGGACCAGCACCGACCCTTCGGCAAGGAGGCGGCGATGGCCAAGCTCTATTGCTCCGAGGTGGCCGACGAGGTGTGCAACAACGCCGTTCAGGTGATGGGCGGTCATGGGTTGCTGAAGGAGTTCGACATGGAACGCTTCTACCGCGACCAACGCATCCTGCAAATCGGAGAAGGCACCTCCGAAATCCTCCGCTTGGTGATTTCGAGAGCCATTGGGTGCTAAGAAAAACGTTAATTCCGTCAGTTAACTGACGCAATTTAGCTAAATTCCGTCAATGAACTGACGGAATTTTCATTTTTATACTATCTTTGCACCAAGAAACTAATCCTAAATCAAATCATATCAAAATGAAAATCAAAACTTTAACCATCATCGCAGCATTGGCCATCGCTGCCACCGCCTGCGACAACAAGAAGCCTGAACAGCCCAAAGAGCCTGTCAAGCAAGAAACCCAAATGTCCGACAAGTATGCACAATATACTTTGACGACCAACATCGACCACCTGAGCGACAACGAGAAACAAATGTTGCCGCTGCTCTTCGAGGCCTGCGACATCATGGACGGCCTCTTCTGGAGAGAGAACTACGGCGACAAGGAAGAACTCATGGCGAAGATTGGCGACAATGCCGACGTCAAGAAATTAGCCACCATCGCCTACGGCCCTTGGGACGGCCTCAACGGCAACAAGCCTTTCGTGGAAGGCATCGGCGACAAGCCCGCCGGTGCCCAGTTCTATCCCGCCGACATGACCGAGGAGGAATGGAACGCCTTCGACGACCCGAACAAGACCAGCCAATACACCATGATCGTCCGCGACGAGAACGGCAAGCTGAAGTGCGTGTGGTATCACGACTATTTCGCCCAAGAAATCGAGAGAGCCGCATCGCTGCTCGACCAAGCCTCTGAACTCGCTGGCGACAAGGAGTTTGCCCAATACCTGAAACTCCGCGCCAAAGCCCTCCGCACCGACGACTACTTCGAGAGCGACATGCAATGGATGGATGTGCGCAACAACAACATCGACCTCGTGATCGGACCCATCGAGAACTACACCGACGCCCGCTATGGCATCAAGGCCTCGCACGAAGGTTTCATCCTCATCAAAGACCAAGACTGGACCAAGAAATTGGCCCGCTACGCCCAATTCGTGCCCGAATTGCAGAAGCAGCTGCCCGTGCCGGCCGAATACAAGAAGGAAGTGCCCGGCTCCGACGTTGACTTGGCCGCCTACGACGTGGTGTATTACGCCGGCGACTGCAACGCCAACTCGAAGACCATCGCCATCAACCTGCCCAACGACGAGCGCGTGCAACTCGAGCGCGGCACCCGCAAGCTCCAGCTCAAGAACGCCATGCAAGCCAAGTTCGACAAGATCCTGGAACCCATCTCCAAGGAACTGATGACCCCCGAATCGATGGAGCACATCAAGTTTGACGCCTTCTTCAGCAATGTGATGTTCCACGAAACCGCCCACGGCATGGGCATCAAGAACACCATCACCGGCAAGGGCACGGTGCGCGAAGCCCTCGGCAACCAGTACAACGCCCTCGAAGAGGCCAAGGCCGACGTGTTGGGCCTCTACCTCGTCACCAAGCTGGCCGAGATGGGCGAATACACCAACACGACGATGGAAGACAACTACACCACCTTCCTCGCCGGCATCTTCCGCTCGGTGCGCTTCGGTGCGGCCAGTGCCCACGGCAAGGCCAACATGCTCACCTTCAACTATTTCCAGAACGAAGGCGCGTTTGTGCGCAACGAGGAAGGCCGCTATGCCATCGACTTCGAGAAGATGAAAGTCGCCGTCGAGAAGCTGGCGGGCGACATCCTCAAGCACCAAGGCAACGGCGACTATGAGGCCACCAAGGCATGGATGGGCGAGAATTGCGTCATCCGTCCCGAGCTGCAAGCCGACCTCGACCGCGTGAACGCCTCCGGCATCCCGGTTGACATCTACTACAACATGGGACCGCAGGTGCTGTTGAAGTAAGTTTTTTAGGAATCATATAACTTAAATCTAACGACATCCATAGAGGCGTTGCATGCAACGCACAATGGTTTTTTGGATTTCATCGGCATAATCTTTCGTGTGTTATGGCGGGTGCATATCAAAGAGAAAGGTGTAAACTCTAAAAGTTCTAGTTCCCAAATTTGAAAGCAAGCACAGAGACCAACACCATAAGAGAATCTCGGGGCTGCGGTTTTTTCCAGTTGGTGGGACATGGCTGATTAAGAATAAAGAGTTAGCTTTGCGGCATGAGACCAGAAGAATTGTCGCGAGCCATCCAGCTGGATGTGCTGATGGACAACTTCGATGTCGTCAAGTTTGAGAAGACGGACAACCTTTTCGACATCTGGATGGACGAGAAGAAAGTTCAGATGCGGAAGAACAAGAGGAACGCCACCGTCATATCCTACGGTTTCTGCGAGTATCGGAGCATTCGGGACTTCCCCCTGCAAGGCAACGCCACTTACCTGCATGTACGCAAGCGCAAGTGGTTCGACAAGGACACGGGCGTTCAGCTATGGGTAGAAGCCGCCGGAGAACGACGAGACACGAATCAATGCCGAGTTCATCGTTTTTTAAAAGAGGAAGATTAAGCCCCCAGTAAGCATCGCAGTGTTGTCGGCCCAAAACGGGCAGGACAGTCAAACGATTCGCTGTCAGTATAAGGAGAAGATGATTGGCTACCACGATTGGTGCCAACAGAGGCACGCTGAAAAACGCCCTCTCTTTTTCCGGAAAACTTCGGGGCTGACATGAGCCTTGTCGAGACCTGACTGTCGAACGGGTAGGGTTCTACACCATGTTGACCAACAAAGGCAGCCCACAACAACAAAGGCGCATTGGCGGCTATGGATCGCGTCATCGCCTACTACACGATACCAGGCATACTGGAAAAGTTCAGTATGATGTGAGACACAAGGTGAAGACGGTTATGACGAACCTATCCTCGACCATGATGCAGTCCTCCAAAAACGTATTCACAAAGGCAACGCTCGTCAACGACCGCATTTTTGTACAGTAACTAGTATCCGAGCCACCAACAAGACAAGGATAGCCTACTGCTGGCAGGTAAACAAGGAGGAAAGCAAGGTCACCAGTGATCACCGCACAAGACACAACGAAGTTAAGAAGAGTCGGAGAAGAACCTCGTCGGCGAATGAAAGCCCAAGAGAATGGAGATCGGCGAAACCAAGCCACGAATCATGGCGTAAAGCCAACACATCACCCTCATGCACAAGGCAAAGTGGAACGAACAGCAGAAGGCGAATGCCCACATACATTTCAGTATATTCAAGCAGTCGGAAAAGGCATACGACATCTACCTTGAACTCGTCATCTACAATAGGAAATCGAAGCCTAGTGAGGCCATGCTCAAACTGACAAGGAAGTACAACAAGGTGGCAGCTTTTGTCGAAGACAGGTAATTTTGCCAAAAATCCGATAATCCTATTTTTGCTCCTGTTTTTTTTTGCTTTGTTCCAAAACAAAAAAACAGAAGGCCCCAACCCTTCGGGTTGGGGCCATCCGTTGTGGGTGGGCGGCGGACTACTTTCCCACGGTCTCCCGCAGTATCATCGCCGCAGCGGGGCTTAACTTCTCTGTTCGGGATGGGAAGAGGTGCGCCCCCGCGCCTGTGCCGCCACTCGTGCCTTCGCCGGCCTTCC
>JAFSJF010000117.1 GCA_017439405.1 Bacteroidales bacterium | reverse complement strand
CCTGCGTTTCTCGCGTGCCCTGATTCTTTTCGGCATGCTGTGGCTGGCTCTGGAGATGAGCCTCACACGGTGCATCGGCATCCTCACGGGCAACGAGAACTTCCAGTCGAAACGGACGGAGAAGAAACGCTTCCTCGTCATTGGCAGTCCTGAGGAAACGCAAAGGGTCAACTCCATTTTGGAGAGCACCTCCATCAAACCTGATTTCATCGGTTTAGTGAGCTCGGAGACGCAAGGCGAGGCTCCTGAAGGTTTCATCGGCAACCTCTCGCAGGTGCCCGATATCATCGAGATTTACAAGATCACGGAAGTCATCTTCTGCTCCAAGGATGTGCCGCATCAGGTCATCATCGACAAGATGGTGGACTGGCATGCCACCAATGTGGATTACAAGATTGCGCCCGAGGACAGTCTGTCCATCATCGGCAGCAACAGCATTAACACCCGTGGTGACCTCTACACTGTCGATATCAAAGCCATCGATACGGTGGCCAACCGCCGCAACAAACGCCTCTTCGACGTGGTGATGAGCCTGTTCAGCATCATCTTCTGGCTACCTCTGGCCTTGGTGGTGAAACAGCCCGTTCGATTCTTGAAAAATGCAGTGTTGGTCCTGCTCGGTCGTCGTACTTGGGTGGGCTATTGCTCGCCTGCCGATGAGGCGCAGAAGTTGCCCAAGATTCGTAAGGGCATCTACAACCCCGCCTCCTTTATGGAGAAAGAGGTCGAAGCCGATGTCCTCAACCAGATGAATCTGCTTTATGCCCGCGACTTCACGGTTTGGAAAGACGCCGAGATTTTCTTTAAGTCGGTTGCGATGAAATAAAAAAAGAGACGCATTGCGTCTCTTTTTTGTTGGTTTCTTTCTTTGCGGTTATTCCGCGTGTTTGTAGCCTTTCACCTTGTCCCAATCACCACGGGTGAAGTCGGGCATCTGTACTGGCATTCCGCCGTTGGCAATGGAGGCTGCGGTCAGTTCACCGAGGCACGACCATTCGGCGGCATCGTAGACGTCTTGGTCGAGCGGCAAACCGTGATGCAGACAATAGATTAAGCGGTAGTCCATGACGAAGTCCATGCCGCCGTGACCACCGACCTCTTTGGCTTTTTCTTCAATCTCCACGGCGATGGGGTGGAGGTATTCCTTCATGATCTTGTCGCGCACATCGGCAGGGACGAAGCCGTGCGGGTCGAGGTGTTGGCCTTCAGCAAGGAAACCGGCGGGGAGTTTATCCTCGAGGATGGTGAAGCCAGCCGTCGGGTATTTGTTGGCGAAGCCTTCTGTGCCCGTAAGTTGATACAGACGGTTGTAGGGACGATAGGTATAGACGTCATGCTCGATGAGCAGGGTCTTGCCTTTCTCGGTTTGGATCATCGTGGTGGTCATGTCGCCATTGGCGAAGTCGTCGACATTCATCATCTCCTTGGCGACTTTTTTGCCGTTGTAAGAAGGTGTGCTCATGGAGACCAAGGTCTTCATGCGGTCGCCACGGTGTATGTTGAAGGCTTGGCAGAGGGGTCCGAGGCCGTGGGTGGGATAGACGTCACCCGCATGGTTCTGGTTGAACTCAAGGCGCCAGTTCTCGTAGTATTCGTGCCAGAATGGCTCCAGGTTGTGGATGTAAGCACCTTCGCCATGGATGAGCTCGCCGAGCATGCCTTGCTGGGCCATGTTGAGAGCGGTGAGTTCGAAGAAGTCGTAGCAGCAGTTCTCCAGCATCATGCAGTGGCGCTGTGTTTGTTCGGCCACGTCGACGAGTTGCCAGCACTCTTCGATGGAGGTGGCGGCTGGTACTTCAACGGCAACGTGTTTTCCGTGTTGCATGGCGTAAACGGCCATGGGGACGTGGGTCTTCCAGTCGGTGCAGATGTAGACGAGGTCGATGTCGTCGCGCTCACAGAGCTCTTTCCATGCCTCACGACCAGTGTAGGCCTCGGCGCGGGGAAGTCCCTTGGCCTCAAGGATATTGGTTTGCACGGCTTCCACGCGGTCGGGCTCGATGTCGCATAGGGCGACGACAGTCACGCCGTCAATATAGGTCATGCGGTCGACGGCATCAGGACCGCGCATGCCGAGGCCGATGAAGCCGATGCGGACATTCTCGATGGGGTCGACAGTGAACTGAAGGACGCTTTTCTGTCCTTCGATGCGTTGTGGCTCGTCGAAAACGATGGTGTTGTCAACGATGCGGTAGTTGCCCTTGCGGACCTCTGTCGTTTCTTTCTTGTCGTTGCAAGAGGTGACCATGGTCAACAGGACCAGGCCGAGGATGAAGTGTAAAACCTTGTTTTTCATACGATGTGGATTGATTTTGCGGGCAAAAATATGAATTTGTCCGTAAAAACCCCTATCTTCGCCAAAAAATTCCACCCATGAACGAACTTTTTGCCATTGCGGGTCATTTCATCGATCCGAACACCATCGAAGACATTACGCCTTTGGGCAACGGCCTCATCAACGACACCTATAAGATTGTGGTCAAAGGCGATGCCAAACCGAAATACGTCCTGCAACGCATCAATAACGCTGTTTTCACTGATGTGGACATGCTCCAAAACAACATCGAGGCCGTGACCAATCATATTCGGAAAAAGTATGAAAGTCAAGGCATTGCTGACATTAATCGAAGGGTTTTGCACTTTTTGAAAGCCGATACGGGGAAGACCTACATCTTGGAAAACGAGAATTATTGGCGTGTGATGGACTTCATTACCGACAGCTACACCTACGAGGCAGTCACGCCGGAGTATGCCTACTATGCCGGTCGTTCTTTCGGCGATTTCGAGTCGCTGCTGACGGATTTGGAGACACCCATAGGGGAAATCATCCCTGATTTCCATAACATCGAGTTTCGTTTGAAACAGCTGGATGAGGCCGTTGCCGAGGATAAGGTGGGGCGTCTGAACGACCCTGAAGTGCAGGCTTATGTGGACAAAATCAAGGCGGTGGCAGATGAGATGTGTCTGGGCGAAAGGCTCTATCGAGAGGGTAAGTTGCCGAAGCGCATCTGCCATTGCGACACCAAGGTGAACAACATGCTCTTCGACAAAGAAGGCAATGTGCTTTGTGTCATAGACTTGGACACCGTCATGCCGAGTTTCGTCTTCTCCGACTTCGGTGACTTCTTGCGTTCGGCGGCCAACACGGGTGCTGAGGACGACCCCGATTTGGACAACATCCATTTCAACATGGAGGTCTTCAAGGCCTTTGCGAAAGGCTATCTGGAAGGCACCAAATCATTTCTATTGCCGATAGAAAAAGAGAACCTGCCTTATGCGGCAACGCTGTTCCCTTACATGCAGGCGGTGCGTTTCTTTGCGGATTACATCAACGGCGACACCTATTATAAGATAAGGTATCCCGAACACAACATGGTGCGCACGCGGGCACAATGGAAATTGTATGAAGAGGCGGTAAAATGCCTGCCCGAAATGAAACAAATGTTGGTTCCGTAGAGACGTACGGCCGTACGTCTCTACAACACCAACGTGATTTGTTTCGCCTGTGTTTTTCTGCATTTTTTTTCTTGATTCAGATAAAAATGGGAATTTTTCCCATTTCCATCCTTATTTTTCGCTATATTTTTGTTGCGTGGAATTGTGTATTATTAACGAATTAAATAAATAACATTATGAAACGCAAACATTTACTATTAACATTGCTTCTGGCTTTATTCTTGCCTTGGGCAGCGATGGGACAGATACAGAATGTGTTTTTCTCCGATGATTTCGAAGGGTCCTCTTGCGAATGGAATCTGATCAACGGCACACAAACCAACCAATGGGTATGGGGAACGGCCACCAACAACACAGAAGGAGGCTCCAAAGCCCTCTATATCTCCAACGATGATGGAGGATCCAATGCCTATACCAATTCTTTGTATAGCATTGTGTATGCCACTAGGCACCTCGCATTTGGAACTGGCGAATACACTATTGAATACGACTGGAAGGCTAATGGGGAAAGCAATTATGACTACCTCAGGTTTTGGCTTGCTCCTGAAAACACCGAACTGACTGCAGGACAACTTCCCAATGGCGTGGGGGCGAATGGTATATCCTCTTACATTAATACGACTCCCGAAGGATGGGTGCCTTTGGATGGCGGTGGTAAACTGAACTTGTCGGACGCATGGCAAAGTCAGAGCAGCACAGTTAACGTTGAAGCAGGCAATTATATGCTCGTCTTCATGTGGGCCAACGACGGCAGTGTGGGCACAAATCCTCCTGCGGCCATCGATAATGTGAGCATCGTGTCGAATTGCGCAATAATCCCCACAGCCAGTCTTCCTTATGTTGAGGACTTCGACAGCTACCCGTATTATTCGGCCAACGACCTGCCTATCTGTTGGAGCTACATTAATACTAGCACTGGCAGTCACACCTACCCACAAATGGAAAGTGGT
>JAFSJF010000116.1 GCA_017439405.1 Bacteroidales bacterium | reverse complement strand
GCGTCTGAAAGACGCAACCACACCTAACCGTAGGTCGCGACCTACGGGACAGAGGCCAGCGACCTACGGCAGCACCCCGGCAGGCACCTCAACCAAACACGGCTGCCGTGATACGACAGCCCTACAGCCCCAACCCTGTAGTGCTGTCACACCGTGGCAGCCGCACACCGTAGCAGACCAATAGCGGCCAGATAATGCCGTACCGCCCACGCCTGTGGTGATATAGGCATTCACATTGCTGTCGTAAGTCTTGCCTTTGCTGTTACCAGTCGTCGAGCCAAGGTTGATGAATATCGCCTCGTAGTCGCTCTTCTGCGCCACGGCCCAGTTGGACACGGTGGTCGCGCCCAGCGTGGTGTAGCTTGTCAGGCTTCCGCGGGCGGCATCGTCGGGCAACACTTGCAGCGTGGTGCTGGCGTAGTCGGTCACGGACTCCCAGCCGTTGATGGTGGGCCAGTACTGCGGCGTAGCGTCCTGCAGGGCGAGAATCAGGCCGTGGCCGGTCTCCGTCACCTTGCCAAGGATGCCGACGGCGGTGCAGCCCGTGGGAACGGCGGTCTTCGCGTCGTGCAGATGGCCTGCGGCACACACCACCTTGCCACAGTCGGCTGCGGTGGCGGCACTCAACACCGTGTACGAAACAACAGTCGTGTTTACCGTAAGGTTCACACCTTCATTGAGGAATTTGTTCATTTCAATCGCTTCCATTGCGGGGCGGGTGCCAGTGTAAGCTTCGTCGGCGGTGTAGGCCGAGCCTTCTTCGCCAACCTCCAAAGCCACTTGCGGAAGCACGATGGCCCAAGTCGTAGTGTTTTCCGCCGTCACGCCAGGCATCGTAATCAGGCCGTCGCCGTCTTTACCGTAGGTGAAGCCAGTGTCGGTCGGGTCGCTGAAGTCAACCGTCACGGTGTTGTTCATCCCCGTGATGCAGATGGCCGCCTCGGAAGGCGTGTCCACGACGAACTTCATCAGCGAGCACTTGTTGTAGAGGCGGGACGAGTAGGAAGTCACACCTTCGGAATAATCCACCGTGGAGGCTCCCATCGAAATCACGGGGAGGCCGTTGGTTTGGTCGCTGATGTTCACGGTGCAGTTGGTGGCGCCGTTGGCAACCGTCCCTTGCTTGTTGCCAAGGAAGTAGAAATAGAGGCGTTGGCCTTCCGTGGCATCGGTGATGTCGCCACTGAAGTTTGTGCCGTTGTGGGTCAGCGTGCCGACCACTGCGCCATTGCTGGCCACCAGGATTTGGTCGCCATTCGTAAAAGTGACTTGTTCCGCAGCGGCAGGGTCCACATTCACCCTTGAGCCGTTGCCGTTGCCGCCGACGTTCAGCGTGATCCTCACGAAGTTGCCCTCACCTTGGGCGTTGTTGGTCTGTTCTTTCTTGCACTGGGCAAGGCCGAGGGTCAGCACAAGGGCTGCCACGAAAATCGATAGCTTTTTCATTGCTTGTCCTCCTTCTTTTTGAGTGCCACATAGCCGAGGCCTGCGCCAATCAGCAGTACAAGGCCGCTGCCGAGGGGAGCTTCCTCGCCGAAATTGCCGTTGGAGATGCCGTTGCCGGTGCTATCGTTGATGTTAAGCATGCCTCTGGAGTTGACACTTTCTTCAGATTGGCCTTTTCCGAACAGTCCGCCGCCATTGTTCTGGGCGGTCATTGTGGCCGGCGCCATCATGGCTGCCAGCCCGAGCGAAAGCGCAATGGCTTTCAGTTTTTTGTTGGGTTTGTTCATTTTGTTTTGTTGAATTTAAGGATTTAAAGATTTAAGATTCAAAGATTCAAGATTGGCCTGCCGGGGTTGGTTGAATCCCCCTACCCCCTTTGCAAAGGGGGAGCCTACCGGACGCGGGACCTGCCGGACGAGAGCCTATCGAACCCAATTTCTGCGTCGCTTCGCGCCTCACGACGACCGGCACAAAAAAATCCAAGACGGGACATGAAGTCCTGCCTTGGATTGAGGTTGCACAAAAGTTGGGAGTGGAGATTTACCCAATCCCGTTAATCTTATTGAATATCAATGATTTACAACGATATATCATCTAATTCTTGTCGTTTTGAACTTGCAAAAATACAGAAAAACCAAAAACGCATTGAAAAAGGCGGCGATTTTGTGCGATTTTGGGAAAGACCGTCGAATCATCCTATCACCTGCTCCACATTCTTGACCACGATGCCCAACCGAAGGATAAACGCCTCCTCGGTGGCAAAGCCGATGTGCGGCAACATAACCAAATTCGGTGCGCCAAACAACGGATTGTCTTGATTCAGAGGTGGCTCGGTGCCATAGACATCCGTAGCCGCACCAGCAATCTTACCTTCCTTCAAGGCATTGGCCAAGGCCGTTTCGTTCACCACGGGACCGCGAGCCGTATTAATTAATAAGGAAGTCGGCTTCATCAAGGCGAAGTCCTTCTCCGTGATGAAATCACGGGTATCGTTGTTCAAGGCAATGTGCAAGGTGACGATGTCGGATTGCTTCAAAAGCGTTTCCTTGTCAACAAAGGTCACGCCTTCGACTTGCTTCGGGGTGCGGTTCCAGGCCAACACATTGCATCCAAAGGCATTGGCGAGCTTCGCGACACGCTGCCCGATGTTGCCCATGCCGACGATGCCGATGGTCTTGCTCCCGATTTCGCGTCCGGGCATGATGCCCTTGCGGTTGCATTGGCGCGTAATCGTATCGTTTTCAAGCACTTTGCGATAGAGGTCAATCATCAGGGCGATGGCGAGTTCGGCCACGGCCTCGGTGCTGTAGCCCGCCGCGTTTTTCACGACAATGCCGCGACGCTGACATTCCTCCATGTCGATGTGGTCCAAGCCCGTGAAGGCGATGGAGAGCATCTTAAGGTTGGGGCAAGCGTCGAGGAAGTCCTTGCGCAGCGGGATGTTGCTCTCAATGATGACTTCCGCGCCTTCGGCGCGGCGAATCAACTCGTCAAGGTTTTCGTTGCGGTCGGGAAAGACAACCACCTCATGGCCAGCCTTTTTCAGGCCTTCGCAAGCCTTTTCAATCTGTTCGACCTTCAGGCCGAGCGGTTCCAGAAAGACGATTTTCATTTTGCGGCAATCATTTCGATTTCGACCAAGGCCTTCTTGGGCAGTTCCTTCACGGCAAAGGCGGCGCGGGCGGGATAGTCGCCCTTGAAATACTTGCCGTAAACCGTGTTCATCTCGCCAAAATAGCTCATATCAGCGAGATAGCAGGTGGATTTCACCACATTGTCGAAGGTGCAGCCCGCCTCGTTGAGGATGGCTTCGAGGTTTTTCATGCTCTGTTCGGTTTGCGCCGAAACGCCTTCGGGCATCTCGCCCGTTTCGGGATTGATGGGCAATTGGCCCGAAATGTAAACGAATCCGTTGGCTTCAATGGCCTGACTGTAAGGCCCGATGGCTCCTGGAGCCTTTGTCGTTGCGATAACTTTTTTCATGGTTTGGGTATTATTTTGGGTTCATGTTTTGAGGTTTTCTGCGCCTTACAACTTGATTTCCTCGCCGTTGGCGTTCACGAAGTTGTATTGCAGCATGTGGAACTCTGACATCGACTGCACCTTGAACGTCTTTCCGTATTTCTTGATCCATTTGCGGCGTAACGAGAACAGCCCGTTGATGCAGAGGTAGGAATAGATGAACGGGTGAACCTGCAAGGTGATGTTGTTCTCGTTTTGGTCCACGAGCAGGTACTTGAGGTTGTTTTCGATTTCGTCGATGAAGAGGATGGCAGGCCTGATTTTGCCTTCGCCAGCGCACACGGGGCATTTTTCCTGCACCTGCACCTCGGTTTCGGGCCGCACACGGTGGCGGGTGATTTGGATGAGGCCGAACTTGGAGGGAGGCAGGATGGTGTGCTTGGCGCGGTCGTGGGCCATGGCCTCCTCAAGCGCATTAAAGAGCTGCTTGCGATGCTTGGCCTCGCGCAAGTCGATGAAATCGACGATGATGATGCCGCCCATGTCGCGCAGGCGCAGCTGCCTCGCGATTTCCTTGGCGGCCTCGATGTTTACCTCAAGAGCGTTCTCTTCTTGTGAGTTTTCCTTGTTGAGGCGGTGGCCGCTGTTCACGTCGATGACGTGCATGGCCTCGGTATGCTCGATGACGAGATAGACACCGTTTCTGATGGAGACAATCTTCCCGAAAAAGCCCTTGATTTGCTTGGCTACGTTGAAATGCTCGAAAATCGGCTCCTTGCCCTTGTAGAGCTGGATGATTTCGGCTTTTTGCGGAGCGATTGTCTGGATATAGTTGCGAATTTCTTCAAAAAGAGTTTCGTCGTTCACGTAGATGTTGTTGAACGACTCGTTCAGCAGGTCGCGAAGCATGACGGAGGTTTGGTCCATCTCGCTGACCAGCTTCCCGAAGTTTGTCATCTTGGCCATTTCCACCGTGCAGTGTTCCCACTTAGCGATCAGGGAACGGAGGTCGGCGTCGAGTTCGGCCACTTTCTTGCCCTCGGCGATGGTGCGAATGATGACGCCGTAGTTGTTGGGCTTGATGCTCTGGATGAGTCGCCGAAGTCGGGCACGCTCCTCGCTGCTGCCGATTTTCTGGGAAACCGAGATGCGGTTGGAGAAGGGGACGAGCACCAGGTAGCGTCCGGCAAAGGAGATTTCCGCCGTGATTCTCGGCCCTTTGGTGTGGATGGGCTCCTTGGCGATTTGCACGGGCAGCAAGTCGCCCACATTGAGATAGTCGGCTATTTTGCCGTTGCGCTCCATGTCGGGTTCCAGGCTGAACTTGGCCATTGCCACGTCTTCGCGGGCACTGACCGTCTTCTTGTACTTGAGCAGCGACCGGCCTTGGCTGCCGAGGTCGAGGTAGTGCAGGAAGGCCTCCTTGGGGTAGCCCACGTCAACGAAAGCCGCGTTGAGACCCGGCAGGATCTTTTTCACCTTGCCCAAATAAACGTCTCCGACCGCAAACTGGTTGTTCGTCTTTTCTTTGTGAAGTTCGACAAGTATGTTGTCCTCCAACAGTGCGATGTCAACCTCCGAAGCGTGCGAGTCGATGAACAAGTCGCGCATTACCGTCTCCTCTTCTGCCGATGCCGTCGTCGCGTCGGCAACCTGTTGTTTTTGTTCAGACATATTGTTTTGCTTTTGGGGTTAACGATGGGATTGATAAAACAATAACACAACATCGGAGTGGGTTGCCCTCTCTCCCGACGCTGTGTTATCGTTTTCCGTAAGCCCTCGAGGGGCTTATTTCTTCTTGTGTCTGTCCTTTCTCAAGCGTTTTTTGCGCTTGTGTGTTGACATCTTGTGTCTTTTGTGCTTTTTACCGTTTGGCATAGTATTGATTGTTTTAGTAGGGATTACTTAACAGCGTTCATGAAGGTCTTGGCAGGCTTGAAGGCCGGAATCTTGTGGGCCGGGATGGTGATGGCTACGTTCTTGCCGATGTTGCGGCCAGTCTTTTCCGCTCTCGTCTTGATGATGAAGCTGCCGAAGCCTCTCAAGTAAACGTTCTCTCCCTTGCTCATGGATGCCTTGACGACTTCCATGAAGTTCTCAACCACATTCTGGACGGCGCCTTTCTCGATGCCCGTCTTGCTGGCGATTTCAGCTACGATTTCTGCTTTTGTCATTTTTTTTGTCTATTTAATGGTTAGAAATTATGTTTGTTGTAAATTTGCCGCAAAGGTAAGAACAATTTCGATACGGAGACCATTTTTGTTCATTTTTTTTATCTAACGGGTTATAAATAAAGAAATTCGCCCCAAAAACAAGGACCAAAACCATGAACCGCCTGCAAGAAACATTGCTCAATTGGTATGCCCAAAACCGCCGCAACCTTCCCTGGCGCAACAATCCCTCGCCTTATCAGGTGTGGATTTCGGAGGTCATCCTACAACAGACCCGCGTCAGCCAAGGACTGGAGTATTACCTGCGCTTCATCGAAAAATGGCCCGACGTGAAAGCGTTGGCACAGGCCTCCGAAGACGAGGTGCTGAAGATGTGGCAGGGCTTAGGCTACTATTCCCGTGCCCGCAACCTGCACCTTTGCGCCAAACAGGTCGTGACGCAGTTTTGCGGAGACTTCCCCGCTGATTACGAACAGCTTAAGCAGCTCAAGGGCGTGGGCGACTATACAGCCGCTGCCATCGCTTCCATCGCCTTCAACCTGCCCTGCGCCGTGGTTGACGGCAACGTTTATCGCTTTCTCTCCCGGCTTTTTGACATCAACACACCTATTAATGATAAGAAAGGCCAAAAACTGTTCGCGCAGTTGGCCGACGAACTGCTCGACCGCCGGCACCCTTCGCTCCACAACCAAGCCATGATGGAGTTTGGCGCCTTGCAATGCACCCCGAAAAACCCCAATTGCCTGCTTTGCCCGCTGCAAGCGCAATGCCTGGCCTTTGGGCGGCAAACTGTCATGCAAAGACCGGTCAAATCAGCTAAGACGAAGGTCACGACCCAATATCTCATTTATCTGGTTTTCAGGTTGGACGACAAAATCTGTCTCCGCAAGCGTAGCGACAAGGGCATTTGGCGCAACCTCTACGACTTCCCCTGCCTCGAATGCAAGAATCCAATGTCAGTCGAGGACGCCATAGCCTCGGAAGAGTTCAAGCAACTTATTGGAAACGTGTCGTTTACCGTTTCAAAGGCTTCCCCAATCTTCACCCATAAACTGACGCACCGCACCCTCATCGCCCAATTCATCGAAATAAAACTTTTGCAAGAATGGCCGCCAATTGAAACAAAAGATATATTTTTGGCTCGTGAAAGGGATTTGGAAAACTACCCCATCCCAAGATTAATCGACTTATACTTAAATACTTAACCAATCAAACCCCGAACAATCATGGCAAGCTTGAACAAAGTCATTCTCATCGGACGCCTCGGAAAAGACCCTGAAATCACCTCTTTCGACAACGGCAACAAGAAAATCAGCGCCACCCTCGCCACATCGGAGCGCTATCGCGACCGCGACCAGAACTGGGTGGAGCAAACCGATTGGCACAACATAGTGGTCTGGGGCAACTTAGCCAACGACATTGCCGAAGGGCGTCGCAACTACTCTAAAGGCGACCTGATGTACGTGGAAGGCAAGTTGCGCACCCGCCAATACACAGACCAGCAAGGCATTGTGCGCTATGTCACCGAGGTCATCGCCGACAAGATGATGCAGATGGCACCCGCACGGTCAGCACAGCAGTCGTCATATGGCCAGCCTTACACCCCCGCTACCGAACCTGCCCCGACAGGCTACACACCACAATCCACCGCAGGAGAAAGCGACGACCTGCCATTTTGAAGCAAATATGCGCCCATGTCGGAATAATTTCCTACTTTTGCGACCTAAACACTAAATGACACGATTTTGGAAACACCTGACCCTGACCCTCTCATAGGACTTCTCGCCGTTGTTTCAAACAACTTCTTCACCGGACTTACCGTCAACGCCATCATCGGAGTGGCCGTATTATGCCTGCTACTCATCGCCTCGGCCCTGATTTCGAGCAGCGAGACGGCGTTTTTCTCGCTCCAGCCAGCCGACATCGACGACCTCGAGCAACGCGACGACTCCAAGAGCAAACTCGTGCTGAAACTGCGCGAAAAACCCAAAACCTTGCTCGCCACCATCCTGATCGGCAACAACTTCGTCAACGTCACCATCACGCTGATTTCCACCTACATTATGGCACAGTCATTCGACATGGCCAACCATCCCGTGGCGGCATTCCTGCTCGAAGTGGTGATTGTCACCTCATTAATACTCATCGTGGGCGAAATCACGCCGAAGGTTTTCGCCAGCAAGCGTCCTGTCGCCGTCAGCCGTTTCATGGCACGCACACTACACTTCCTCAACGGGCTTTTCAGGCCGCTAAGCAAGCTGTTGGTCAACTCCACCTCGTTCATGGACAAGCACTTGGAACGGAAGAAAGGCGAAATCTCGATGGAAGACCTCTCGACCGCCGTGGAAATCGCCACCGAAGAATCGACACCCTTGGAGGAGAAACAAATGCTGAAAGGCATTGCCTCGTTCAGCGAAAAGGAAGTGAGCAACGTGATGATTCCACGCATCGACATCATCGGCGTGGAGAAAGACATGGAGTTCACCGTCATGCTCGCCACCGTCATCAAGAGCGGATTCTCAAGGATTCCCGTTTACGACGAAACCTTGGACAAGGTGACAGGCATCCTCTACGTGAAAGACCTGCTCCCCTACCTTGACGCGCAATCCTACGAATGGCAAAAACTCGTCAGACCCGCCTTCTTCGTGCCCGAGAACCGAAAAATCAACGACCTGTTCCAAGACTTCCGCGAAAAGAAAATCCACATCGCCATAGTCGTCGATGAGTACGGCGGCACCTCGGGCCTAATCACAATGGAAGACGTCATCGAGGAAATCGTGGGCGAAATCAACGACGAGTTCGACGAGGCCAACGTGGAGGAGCACTACAGAAAACTCGACGACGGAAGCTATCTCTTTAAAGCCCAGACCAGTATCGTCGATTTCTGCAAAGTGTTCGGCGTGGACGAAAGCTATTTCGAACCTATGCAGGGCGAGGCCGACTCCTTGGCCGGACTCATCCTCGAAATCGAGGGACGCATACCCGAAATCGGCTTCAAGTTCAACTTCGAGAAGTTCCACATGGAAATCACCGATGCCGACAAACGCCGCATCAAGGAAGTAAAGGTTGTTTTCGATGAAGAATAAGTTACATATTGACGCGGGACTGCGAGACTGCGGGACGCGAGAGACCCTGACCATGAAATCCAATAGAATAATATCAGTTTTGGCTGCCTTAACGATAGCCGTGATCGCCCTCTCGTGCGACCGACAGCCGAACCCGCTGCCCAAGCCGCGCGGCTATTTCCGCATTGACCTGCCCGAAAAGAGCTACGTGAAAATCGACACCCTCGGGAAATACAGCTTCGAATGCCCGCAATACGCACTCGTCACGCCCGACCCTTACGCGCCCGACGAGAAAGACTGGGTGAACATAGAGATGCCGCAATTCAAAGGCTCCATCCACCTGACACACAAGCCAGTAGATGGCAACTTGGGAGAGTATCTGGAGGACGTGCACACCATGGTGACCAAGCACCTGCAAAAAGCCAACGGCGTGCGCGACAGCCTAATCGCCAACGACGAGCACCATGTCTATGGCCTCCTCATCGAGATGGACGGCAAGGGCGTGGCCACGCCGATGCAGTTCTACCTCACCGACAGCACGCGCAACTTTGTGCGAGGCGCACTTTACTTCAACTTCAAGCCCGACAACGACTCGATGCAGCCCGTCATCGACTTCATCAGGCAAGACATCGACCACTTGATTGAAACGTTAGAGTGGAAGCAAAACCCATAGGGGCAACACCTTATGGGCTTGGGGCGTCACTCAACCCATCCCCAAATGCATCTTGATTCGTGAAACCAAGATATCGACCACCACCGGGCTTGAGCCGCGCGGCAGGATGATGTCGGCGGTACGCTTCGTCGGCTCGATGAATTGTTGGTGCATGGGCTTGACGAAAATTTGGTAATGGCGCAAAACGTCCTCCCATGTGCGACCGCGCTCGGCGATGTCGCGACGGATGATGCGCATCAGGCGCTCATCGCCGTCAGTATCCACAAACACCTTGATATCCATGCGCTTGCGAAGCTCCTCGTTGGTAAGCACCATGATGCCTTCCACGATGATGACTTGTGTGGGGTGCACGTAAATCACCTCTTGCGACCGCGCACAAGTGACGTAAGTGTAAATCGGCATGGGAATGGTCTCGCCTTTCTTCAAGCGGTCGAGGTGGTCGATGAGCAAATCCCACTCGATGGCATCGGGATGGTCGAAATTGATTTGTTTCTTCTCCTCGGGTGTCTTGTCGCCGTTGTCATAATAATAAGCGTCCTGCGAAATGACTGACACTGAGTTGTTTGGCAACTGGCTCACCAGTTCCTTAACGACGGTGGTCTTCCCTGAACCTGAGCCGCCTGCAATTCCAATGACTAACATTTTTTTCAGTTTATGATTTAAAGATGAGGATTGACGATGGTTAATTGATAATTGACAATTGATGGTTTTTAGTTGCCATGATCCCAATAGAGTCGCCAACTGCCAACTGATTTCGGCACAAAGGTAGTAAAAGTTGAAAGCCGAAAGCCGAAAGCTGGAAAGTTTTTCCTAATTTTGCGGCAAATTTCAAGACAAGACTATGAGAATCCTTAGAAACCTTATGAGTGGTTTGCTGCTTGTCGGCACGATGACCTTCGTCGGCTGCAACGTGACTCCCGTCAGAATACCCGAACTGCCTCTCTCCGAAGTGAAGCCTTATTTCATTGAAGCCTCTGAGGTTCAGGCTATTGACACGGCCTATTATCAGGTCAAGGATGCCAACGGCCAAGTGTTGGGCACAGTGTTGCTTTCGGCGCCTTATTCCGACCCAGTGAAAGGTTACAACGGGCCTACGCCTTTATTAATAGCCCTTGACCCCGAGAACCGCATCATGCAAGTCGCCATGCTTGACAACCACGAAACGCCACGTTTCGCGCAACGTGTGTCTGACGGTGGCCTCTATCAGTCGTGGAAAGGCCTCTCAGTCGAGGAAGCCTTGGCCAAGGACGTGGATGCCATCAGCGGGGCCACCTACACCTCCAACAGCGTGATAAACAGTCTCAATGTTCGTTTGGAAGCCTATCAGCGGCAACTCAAGAAAGACTATAACGCACTGAAGCCCAACTTCTGGCAAAGGCTGTTCGCACCGAAGAAACGGTGACGTGATCATTCTTCATCTTCTTCCGTAGAGGCGCAGCTCGCCATGTCCCTACCAGCAAGAACGATAACGATTTCCCCTTTGATTTCCTTTTTCGAAAAACAAGCGATGGCGTCTGCCAACGAGCCACGGACGTTTTCCTCATGGATTTTAGTCAGCTCTCGCGAGACGCACACTTGCCGATCAGGGCCGCAAACCTCGGCCAGCTGCTGCAAAGTCTTCAACAAGCGGAACGGCGACTCGTACAAGACGGTGGTGTAGTGATAATCGGCAATGGCCAGCAACTTGGTCTGACGGCCTTTCTTGTGAGGCAAGAAGCCCTCAAAAACGAACTTCTCAGCCGGCAGTCCCGAGTTGACTAAGGCCGGCACGAAGGCCGTCGGCCCGGGCAAGCATTCCACTTCAATGCCACGCCTAACGCATTCGCGAACAAGCAGAAACCCTGGGTCGGAGATGGCCGGAGTGCCGGCATCAGTAACCAAGGCAAGGGTCTCGCCAGCCTCGATGCGGTCGGCGATGCGTTCCACCATCTGGTGCTCGTTGCGGATATGGAAAGCCGTCATGGGCTTGCCGATGCCCAAATGACGCATCAAGTTGCCCGAAGTGCGCGTGTCTTCCGCAAGGATGCCATCCACCTCCTTCAAGACGCGGACGGCACGCAGGGTAATGTCCTCCAAATTGCCAATGGGGGTTGGGACAAGATACAACTTACTCATAACCAAATCATTCAAACTTCCTCACCACCAATTCGGAAAGCTTGCGATAGGCCTCGTTGCTACTGTTCCACTGCAACTCTATCTTCAACTCGTTCAGGTAAATCATCGCACCGTTCAGCGTCTTCAGATCGTTGAGGTTTTCTATGGACTTGTTGTACTTATCCATGCTACCGCCAAACAACTCATTGACAAACAAGAACTTGTCGTTGATTCCAATGACCGATTTCAGGTCACGAACCGGGTTTTGCTGGTACTTTGCCGCCAAAGAATGGTCTTCTTGCAGCATCTTCTCGCCAAGGATTTCCGGCTTCGCGATTTCGAAGTCCGGCTCTTCCACTTGGGGCATCTTGAAAAGCTCTTCCTTGACGACAGGTTCGCCATACTCCAAGTCGCGATCCGGAATCTGATCTTCAGGGACTTCCTTAACGAAATGCACCAACTTGTCGTCCATATAGACAGGATCGGCCGGCTGCTCTTCGACGGCTGGCTCTTCTGCCTTTTTCTCCTCCGGTGGCATGTCTTCGAATCGGAAGAAGAAGCCGAATTCGTCGCCAACCGGTTCCTCCTTAGCCTGTTCGACCGAAGGTTCAACTTCCTTTTCATCAGGAGCTTCAGCATCTTGCTCGATAGATGTCCCGACAAGTTCCTCCGTCGGCATTTCGTCAAATGCAATGGCTGTTTCGGTTATCGAGGCTTCGGCTGGAGTTTCCGATGGAGCTTCTTCCATCGGCCCGGCAGGTTCTTCGGGCAAAGTTTCCTCTTCTCTTTCATCTTCTTGCGAACCAGCATGATCCGTTTCCTCCATTTCTTCTTGAGGCGATTCTTGCGTCATGGAGCCGAAAAGTCCGGAGAAAGCCTCAGCGTCGAATTCAACGTCTCCATCATCGGCATTATCGCCCAAGTTGATGGAACAAAGCATGTCATAAACGGTGTGAGTGCGGTTCATCAAGACGTCCAAATCGAGCAAGCCAATGGCTTTTTCGTTTCTCAGAAGATAGTTTACTTGTTGACGTAACAGATTGATTTCGTGGCTTAAAGAAAGTAATTTCTCTTTTTGGTGTTCAAAAATGTCATTCATATTGGAATAATCTATATTTTTGCTCTGAAAGTGTGCAACTTGATGTTGGCAACGAGGGTGTAAAATTACAAATTATCTAAAAACGCAAGCCATGTTCCTCGAAAAAGATTCTCACAACAAGTCGCAAGGCTGGATTGAAGTCATTTGCGGTTCAATGTTTTCGGGCAAGACCGAAGAACTCATACGGAGGCTGAAACGAGCCAAAATCGCCAAGCTGAAGGTGGAGATTTTCAAGCCTGGCGTCGATACAAGGTATAGCGACGAGGACGTGGTTTCGCACAATGCGACGGCCTTGCATTCCATCCCTGTGGAAAACGCGCAGGAAATCTTGTTCTACGCCACCGATGTCGATGTGGTCGGCATTGACGAGGCGCAATTCCTTGACGATGAGCTGCCCAACGTGTGCCAGCAGTTGGCCAACCAAGGCGTGCGCGTCATCATTGCAGGCTTGGACATGGACTTCATGGGGAAGCCCTTCGGCCCCATGCCGAAGCTGATGGCCATCGCCGAGGACGTGACCAAGGTTCACGCCATTTGCGTCCGTTGTGGCGGTCAGGCCCAATATTCGCATCGCACCATCGCCGGCGACAAACTCGTGGTACTGGGCGAGACGGAAAGCTATGAACCCTTGTGCAGGGCTTGCTACTTACAGGCGATGTCGGAGCCACGCCCCGAAAGGGCTGGTTAAACAATCTCGGGGGATTCCGTCGGCTGCTTAGACGAATCGTCGTGAGGCATGTGTTCCCTCACCGCCTCCTTCACCAAATCGAAGCCCTTATACAAATACGGTACAGCCTGCTCCACGTAGGGATACAGCTTCGATTCCTTCTTCACGTCTTCCTTCACCAAGCCCGTCAACTGCAAATTGTTGAGCACCAGCACCAAAAGGCTGCATAGCAACACGCCTTTGGCCACGCCGAAAAGGAAACCGCCCAACCTATCCCAAAAACCAAGATTCATGGTCTCCACCAATTTCGAAACCGCCCGCCCAATCAGGTTGACGACGATGACCAACAAGATGAACGTCAAGATGAATGCGATGGTATTCAAGTATTTCGGTTCGATTTCCATCACCTCCTTCAGGTGTGCCGCAGTGAAGTCTGAAAAGTGCATAGCGCCATAAATGCCCACGCCGAAGGCCAACAGCGTGACCACCTCGATGATGAGACCCTTGCGCAGTCCCTTCAAGCCGAAGAGGAACAGTATGATGGCGATGATGATGTCTAAGTAGTTCATTTTTAATGTAGAATGCAGAATTATGAATGCAGAATTATGAATGCAGAATTATGAATGCAGAATTATGAATGCAGAATTATGAATGCAGAATTATGAATGCAGAATGTAGAATGACACCATGTACTGTTGGGCTTTGACCATTCATTCTTAATTCTTAATTCTTAATTCTT